>JADBKC010000105.1 GCA_014896555.1 Caryophanales bacterium
TAGCTAAGCTGCTGGAACAAGTCCTGAATCAAATCCTCTTAAACTGTGGATACCCTATCCACAGTTTAAGTTAGCTAACGATCTGCATTTTCACAAAAAGTGCCAAAACCAAAACAAATTAGCGTTAAAAGAGGAATACAGGCATGATCTGAATTTGGTTTTGTGCAGGAATGATGGAAATTATATGCCAAAGTCAAGCCTGCATAATGCCTTTCGCAGAATTTTGAAGGCAACAGGTCTTCCATCTTTACCTATACATTCTTTACGTCACACCCATGCTGTACTTCTTTTAGAAGCTGGAGCTGACATGAAATATGTACAAGAACGTTTAGGACACGGAAGCATTCAGATCACTGCAGATGTTTATTCACATATCAGTAAAAAAATTGATCAGGACAGAATGAACAAATATGAGGAGTATATGAAGAATATACTCAAATAATTTTTTTATGATTTTTTTTGGTCGTATTTTGGTCACAATTAATCATTAACGAAAAGTTAATGATAAGACCAAAAACATAGAACCCCTGACGCTTAGAGCGCCAAGGGTTAAATGGATTAATACATTTGCATATATTGTTCGCGTTCCCAAGGATGAACTTGAGTGCGGAACATATCCCATTCGATTTCTTTTGCTTCTAAGAAATGTTCAAGGATATGGTCTCCTAATGCTTCTTTGATCACTTTATCGGTTTTCAAGTTTTCAAGAGCTGCAAATAATGTAGCTGGGAGATCAATAATACCAGCTTCCAAGCGTTCTTGCTTATTCATGATATAAATGTTCCGGTCTACAGGAGCTGGCGGAGTCATTTTATTTTTGATTCCGTCCAAACCAGCGCTTAATAAAGCGGCCATTGCTAAATATGGGTTAGCGGATGGATCCACGCTGCGGACTTCGATCCGAGTACTTAATCCACGGGAAGCAGGAATTCGGATCAATGGGCTGCGGTTTTTAGCTGACCAAGCGACATAGCAAGGTGCTTCATAACCTGGTACAAGGCGTTTATAAGAGTTGACAGTTGGGTTCGTAATGGCTGTAAAATTCATAGCATGTTTGATAACACCAGCGATAAATTGGTAAGCTGTTTCGCTTAATTCCAAAGAACTGTTTGGATCATAAAAAGCATTTTCGTTTTCTTTGAACAAAGACAAGTTGCAGTGCATGCCGGAACCATTTACACCAAACAATGGTTTCGGCATGAATGTCGCATGAAGACCATGCTTTCTAGCAATGGTTTTGACAACGAGCTTAAAGGTTTGAATGTTGTCGCAAGCCGTAACGGCATCTGCATATTTGAAATCAATTTCGTGTTGTCCCGGTGCCACTTCATGGTGAGACGCTTCAATTTCGAATCCCATTTCTTCCAGTTCCAACACGATATCCCGACGACAGTTTTCTCCAAGATCTGTAGGAGCTAAATCAAAGTAACCGCCGTTATCGTTTAATTCTAAAGTTGGTTCACGTTTTTCGTCCAGTTTAAACAGGAAGAATTCCGGTTCAGGTCCAAGGTTGAAGCTTGTAAAGCCGAGTTCGCGCATTTCTTGTAATACCCGTTTTAAGTTCGCACGTGGATCACCTGCAAAAGGAGTTCCATCTGGGTTATAAATGTCGCAAATTAAGCGGGCAACTTTTCCTTTTTCCGCTGTCCACGGGAAAATCACCCATGTGTCAAGATCCGGATATAGGTACATATCGGATTCCTCGATGCGGACAAATCCTTCAATGGACGAACCGTCAAACATCATTTTATTGTCCAACGCTTTTGGCAGCTGGCTAATCGGAATTTCCACATTTTTAATGGTTCCCAAAATATCCGTGAATTGCAGACGGATAAATTTCACGTTTTCTTCTTTTGCCATTCTCATAATGTCTTCTTTTGTGTATTTCCCCATTCGTCCAACTTCCTCTCTCTAAAAATTCAATTTATTTAAAGCATTTGCTTTAATAACGAATAGAATGTTCGCTTTCTTTAATGAAAAAACCGGGAAATATCTCCTTGGCGGATCGACGGACGATTAAAGCGGCCGGCATGCAAAATTTCATTGCGCAAAAGTTCGCGCAATTCCGAATCGGAAAGTTCTTTCTTCTCTTGAGCTTCCGTTTTTTCTAATGATCGGTCCGTTTGTTCTTGTTTTACAGCAAATATCTTTTTGATGCCTGCCATATTCACGCCTTGATCGAGTAAATCTTTAATCTCCAGCAGCTTGTCGATGTCATTCAAAGAAAAAAGGCGATGATTTCCTTCGGTTCTTGCGGGAGAAATCAATTGGTGTTCTTCATAATATCGGATTTGACGAGCTGTTAAATCAGTCAGCTTCATTACAATCCCAATTGGAAACAACGGCATCGAACGGCGAATTTCACTACTCCCCATCGATATTTCCCCCTTTCACTAGTTTCCTTGTCTTTATTATAATTCATGTAATTTTATTTTTCAATAAATGTTATTTATTCTTACATAATTTTTTGATCAGAATTTTTCTTTACAATCAAAACGAATTTGTTCTTCAGCCGGTCGTTTCCATCATCCATAAACGACCGGCTGCTCCTCCAACATGTTCATATTATGATACCAACAAACCCTTTTCCAATAAATGATCGATGGCGCTGCAGATGGCCACTTTTACATGAGAATAAGTTAGGCCTCCTTGAACGTATACAACATATGGTGGTCTTAGAGGTCCGTCCGCTGTTAATTCAATGCTGGAACCTTGGACAAATGTTCCCGCTGCCATAATCACATCATCTTCGTATCCTGGCATGTAGCTCGGATATGGAGTAACGAAGGAATTAACGGGCGAAGCAAACTGGATGGCTTGGCAAAAAGCGATCATTTTTTCTCGGTCTTCAAATTGTACCGTTTGGATCAAATCGGTTCTATGCGAGTCCCATTTAGGCGTTGTGTTCATTCCAAATCGTTACAGAAAGGCTGCCGTAAATATCGCTCCTTTTAAAGCTTGTCCGACAATATGCGGCGCCAAAAAGAAGCCTTGATACATTTCATGAAGCGAGTTTATAGTAGCTCCCGCTTCAGCTCCGATTCCAGGCGAAGTCATTCGGTAGGAGCAAGCTTCCACATAGGATTTTTTTCCGCATAGATAGCCTCCCGTTTTAGCTAGACCGCCTCCCGGGTTTTTGATGAGCGAACCGGCCATTAAATCGGCTCTGACATGGCACGGTTCCAGTTCTTCTACAAATTCGCCATAGCAATTATCAACAAAAACAACGGCATCCGGTTTGATTTTTTTGACAAATTCGATCATTTCCCGGATCTCTTCTATTGTGAAGGACGGTCTTACATCATATCCTCTTGAGCGTTGGATCGCAATCATTTTTGTGCGCTCGTTGATCGACAATTTCACTTTTTCAAAATCGACTTTTCCCTCTTTTGTTAAAGGAACGCAGTGATAGCCAATGCCAAATTCACGCAGCGAACCGTTTCCTGTCCCTCTGATTCCGACAATTTCTTCTAAAGTGTCGTACGGTTTTCCAGTAATATATAATAGTTCATCACCAGGCCGCAAAATGCCGAATAGGGCGATCGTAATGGCATGCGTTCCTGATATAATTTGTGGACGAACAAGCGCTGCTTCCCCGCCGAAAACATCCGCGTAAATTTTTTCCAGCGTATCTCGGCCTGAATCATCATAGCCATAACCTGTAGAGGACTGCAAATGAAAATCCCCGACTTGATGTTTTTGAAAACTTTTCAATACTTTAAATTGATTTGCATCCACGATTTGATCGATCTTTTTGTGTACAGGTTTAATTTGTTCTTCAATTTCTTCTACTAAAGGTTGGATTTTTTTTCCGTGTTTTAATAATTCAAACATGCTGTTCTCCCTCTATTGTTACTGATATTTTTTTAAAAGCCCGGATAACGGATGGTCCTCCATCATGTATCCTTTTACCAAATAGGAAACGTTTTCGTCATGAAACGACAAATGATGCAATATCGTTTCGGTCTTGATTCTTGCCAGTAATTTCCCTTCATCGGCGGGAATTTCAGCCCGAAACGAGATCATGAAGTTTTTCATCACTTGTTCTATTTTCATTTTTAAACGCATGAGATCTTCCTCGCTTAAGGCGTTGATCATGATGTGGTCATCTTTCGAAACAGGCATAAACCCCGAACATTTTTGATCGATTTTATTATAAACTAAAAGCCTTGGCAATTCATCCATTTCAAGCTGCAACAAGAGCTGATTGACTGTTTCTTCGTGTTGGAGGTAATCGGGATTGGAGCTGTCCACAACATGCAACAGAAGATCTGCTTCCCGGACTTCTTCCAATGTTGAACGAAACGCTGCCACTAACGTGGTGGGAAGATCTTGTATAAAACCTACCGTATCGGATAACAATGCGGTAAACCCACTTGGAAGTGTTACCTTTTTGGTCAAGGGATCTAATGTCGCAAATAATTGGTTTTCCTCAAGCGAACCCCCTGACGTCAAACGGTTGAATAAAGTGGATTTACCGGCGTTTGTATAGCCGACTAGTGCTATCCGAAAGATGTGATTCTTTTTACGCCGCGACCGGTACCGTTCGCGATGGTGAACCACTGACTGCAATTGTTCTTTAATATCACGAATACGACGACGGATGTGCCGACGGTCGCTTTCCAATTTTGTTTCCCCTGGCCCTCTTGTACCGATTCCACCGCCTAGTCTTGAAAGTTCAGTTCCTCGTCCGCTAAGACGAGGTAATAAATATTCCAGCTGAGCCAGTTCAACTTGAAGCTTTCCTTCTTTTGAACAGGCTCTCTGTGCAAAAATATCCAAAATCAACTGAGTGCGGTCAATAATTCGAATTTGGAGAATGTTGGTTAAATGACGGATTTGGCTTGGCGATAATTCATCATTAAAAATGACAAGATCAGGCTCCAATTCTTCAACAAGATGTTTCAGCTCCTCAAGCTTGCCTTTCCCAATATATGTACTCGGATCAATCCGATCTCGTTTTTGCGTGATGGTACAAAGGACTTCCCCTTCAGCAGTATGGGTTAAAGATGCAAGTTCTTCGAGCGAATAATAAAAGGAATCTTCATCGCCATCTAAAAGACAGCCGACCAAAATCGCTTTTTCTTTCTGATTCGTCAATACAAAACCCTCTTTCTGATTACAACAAGTTTTCTCACTAATAAAAAGACTATTCTATGGATCGGCCTCCGTATTTCCCAGAAAATTCAGTGTACATGTCCATTTACAACGACTTATTATTGGTGGTTTTTTATTAACTACCATGATAACAAACACCATGTAAACTTCCAATCAAGAATAAAAATGGTTCTAAAAAATTCTCCATCATGATCAAAGGTTGAACCATTATTAATTTTATTAATGAACAGCAATCATCATGAATAAGATGATAGTAAGAGGAGTATTATTTCTCGGGAAAGCGCAAATTTTGACAAGAAGCCTAATAATCCTAGAAATTCGTGCGCAAGCTGTCGAAATGAGAAAAAACATGTTTAAGCAAGAAAACAGTGTTTTTGACCATCAAACCGTAACAATGCTGGTTAAAAACTCTTTTTCTTGTCACAAACAAAAGGAAACAAAAAGAACGAAGGCTGGAAATAAGAGCCCACTAAAGGAGTTTTGCCGAATGATCCATGTTTGATATAGTGAGGTGAAAGCTTTGGATCAACCCATTCGCTTAAAAAATAATGGTCAAATAAACATCGTTTTTAATACCAAGGTGAAGCAAAAAGAAAAAGAACATCTTCATAAAGAATTATGGCCGGAATCCTTTGCTGAAGAGCATATGATTTTAAAAGAAATAGAGGAAGAAATGAGTTCACTTGTCGGCCTTGAGGAAATGAAAAAAATGATTAAAGAAATCTATGCCTGGATCTATATTAATAAAAAAAGAGAAATGTACGGGTTGAAGTCAGATAAACAAGTTCTTCACATGATGTTTAAAGGAAACCCAGGAACAGGAAAAACGACAGCTGCCAGGCTGATTGGGAAATTATTTCATAAAATGAATGTTCTATCAAAAGGCCATCTTATTGAAGCGGAAAGAGCCGATCTTGTCGGCGAATATATTGGCCACACTGCTCAAAAAACACGCGATCTCATCAAAAAAGCAATGGGCGGAATTTTATTTATCGATGAAGCTTATTCTCTTGGCAGGGGCGGGGAAAAAGATTTTGGCAAAGAAGCAATTGATACACTTGTGAAACATATGGAAGATAAACAACATGATTTTATTTTAATATTAGCCGGCTACTCTAGAGAAATGGATTATTTTTTGACGCTCAATCCAGGTCTCGAATCCCGATTTCCGCTTGTTTTTCATTTTCCTGATTATACAGTCGATCAGCTGATGGAAATCAGTGCAAAGATTCTTTGCGAAAAAGAATATCAGTTAAGCCAGGAAGCGGCACGAACATTAAGAGAACATTTAACCCATTTGAAAAGTGTGATCCATCCAGCCAAATTTTCAAACGGCCGCTATGTTCGGAATATCATTGAAAAGTCGATACGGGCACAGGCTATGAGACTTTTGACCGAACATCATTACGATAAAAAAGAACTCATGACCATTCGAAGTAATGATC
This sequence comes from Caryophanales bacterium, assembly GCA_014896555.1. Classification (GTDB taxonomy): domain Bacteria; phylum Bacillota; class Bacilli; order Bacillales; family DSM-4216; genus Bacillus_O. Next base: position 6,564 of record JADBKC010000105.1, read on the forward strand.
TTATATTTCCTACTGATACATCCAGCCGTTGATTTTCCAGCTGGATGTTCAAATAACGAATCAATATTGAAAAATGAACATGGGCGGGTCACCTCCGTCCTCTTTTTATCATTTCGTAGTCTTTTAAAGTAACATTTGTGATAAAGGGAGACAAAAAAACGCAATGTTTCAGCATGATGAAAAATGTATCTACTTGAACAGAAAAAAAAACGGATTTAAGCATAATTGATTCATTATTCTTAGAAAAAAAATTCTTATCATAATAATGGCTCATGTCAGGAAAAATTGGATTTCATTTGACATGAGCCATTATAAAAAGTTAATAAAACTGCAGCATTCATTTTACGATTCTTGTTCTTCCAATTGGATTTGCACATTTCTTTGAGGGGCAAAAGTGGAAATAGCATGCTTATAAACAAGCTGTTGTTTGCCATCGGATTCAAACAGGACTGTGAAATTATCAAAACCTTTCACATAGCCGCGAAGTTGAAACCCGTTTAACAAAAAAACAGTGACTAAAGTTCCATCTTTGCGCAATTGATTTAAAAATTGATCCTGAATATTGATCGCTTGTTTCATGTAAAGTCCTCCTCTTCTATGTCTAAAGTTAATTATTCTATTTTAAATGAAGCTTTCCTGCTATAAATTGAGAAATTTCCTGAAATTTTTTCTCTCGTTCATGCTCATTTGTGACATCAAACCATTGAACATTCATTTTATTTCGAAACCATGTAAGCTGCCTTTTAGCGTAACGACGTGAATTCTTTTTTAATTGTACGATAGCTTCTTCAAATGTTACTTTTCCATCCAAAAAATCATAAATTTCTTTATAACCAATCGCCTGAACGGATTGACAGTTGCGTATGCCTCGCTTTCTCAACTCCTTGACTTCCTCGATTAGCCCTTGGTTGATCATCAGATCCACCCTTTGGTTAATCCGTTCATACAACTTACTGCGTTCCATCGTCAACCCAACAATGGCAGTATGGTAAAGTTCCTGCGAATGTTGGCCGGATTGATGCTCAGACATCGGCTTCCCAGTCGTATAATAAATTTCCAGAGCGCGAATGACGCGGCGTACGTTATGAGGATGAATGGATTCCGCACTTTTAGGATCCACTTCCTTTAACTGTTGATGCAAGAAAAATTCGCCCTTTTCTATAGCTGTTTGTTCCAATTCAGATCGCAAAGACAAATCTCTCGGAACATCGGTAAATTGGTAATCATTAATGACAGACTGAATATAAAGTCCGGTGCCGCCTACAAGAATAGGGATTCGTCCTTTTTCTGTTATTTCAGTTATCTTTTTTCTCACAAGCATCTGGAATTCTGCCACCGAAAAGGATTCTTCAGGTTCTTTAATATCAATTAAATGATGGGGAATGCCGGCCATTTCCGCTTTGGTCACCTTAGCCGTTCCGATGTCCAACCCTTTGTATATCTGCATAGAATCTCCGCTGATGATCTCTCCTTGAAAACGATGCGCAAGGCGGATGCTTAGTGCAGTTTTCCCCACTGCAGTCGGGCCAACGAGCACAATCAGCTTTTCTTTCTCTCTCACGTTCTTCCCAGCCTTCCCCTTCCTTTTCCTTTACTTTCCCCTTATCGTACCATAAAACGAAAGGATTTACACACTTTGTTCATTTTAACCAAATGAAATGCCAAACATTCCCCTATCTTTCATTTTGCGCCTTTTTTCTGCATTCATTTGATGGACAAAGAATGCACCATACATTGCATTGTGAAATAGATTCTGAGGGGGTTTTTTCAATATGAATCTCACAAATCGTTAAATGATCCGTAATGCATCCTTCTTGATCGTGACTTGTATAGGAGTTTTTGCGAGAAGCTCACCATCACCTTGTACGATAATCGGCCAAACAGAGGCAACGTCTACTTGTTTACCTCTTAACATAGTAACGCTGGGATGCAAAACATGTTTGCCAACAAATGCTTTCGGGAAAGTGTGCAACAGTTCCCATCTTGTCAAGTCGTGTACGATGCAAATGTCAAAAAGCCCATCATGATAACAAGCTTTTGGACATATTTTTATATCTCCACCGTGATTTGGAATATTATCAATGGCAATGAACCAAACAGTAAAAAAACAAGGTATGTTCTTAAGAAAGAGTGGTATTGGACAAACTCATCAACTTACAGTTCTTTGCTTTATGATCTTTATTTATATATACAAAAAAGAGCTCAGATCTGATGTAGATCTGAGCCAGCATGTCGAAAACTAAAATATTTTCAAACGTGAGTGTTCGTTTATTTCAGTTTTGTCCGACGAGATTTCATTATGTTTTTGGAAAGCTGTGCAGTTGTTTCCCTCTCTTACAAAAAATATGAGGAAGGAAGTATATTAAAATTAGTGTTAAAAAAGAATTTTCGTGTTCGTGTCTGCACACTCGTTTAAACTAAAACATTCATTAAATTTTTTTGCCGATTTCTCTTATAGAAGGTGAATAATCATTTTTTCAATGTAAAATTTTATTTTTTTGTGACTGTCTACTTGACAGGGTGCAGTTCAGTTCATTATGAGACAGCCTCTTTGTGTTATATGTTCTTTACACTAACTGTTTTCATGGACTAATCCTTTTTTTTTCTTATATTCTCTTCTCCG
>JADBKC010000106.1 GCA_014896555.1 Caryophanales bacterium
CGCCGAAGAAAGGAAATGGCAAGCGTATCAGGAAAGACTGGCAAGAGAAGAAACGGCAAGACCTTTGCTTTTGGAAAAACAGCGGTTGGAAGAGGAAATGAAAGCAATCGGAGAAGTGGCATTTCCCGTGGATGGCATTTCCCGCCTTGAAAAGCATTTGGATCGGCTCCTCCAAATAGATGGCATGATTTCTGCTTTACAAGAAAAGATTGATTGGAAAGAAAAGCAAATCCAACAATGGCAAAACGGACTTTTATCGCTAGAGGAAGAGGCGGCCATTGAGGCAAGTGTGAATCAAAGTGCCGAGTATAAAAAATGGCTGGAAGATTGGAAAAAAGATCAAATCAAGATTTCAGAATTAAACAGTCAATTGGAAGAGCTCAAGACATTTCTTCATTTTGAACATTTGACGGACGAAGAAATCTATCAGATTGATACGAGTATGGATGTGAAGCGGCGTATCAAGGAGGAGATTCAAAAACTTATCCGTCTCATGTCTCAAAAAGAACATATCGAAAAAGCCTTGCAATCGAACCTCAGCGAGCTACAAACAGCAGAAAGGGAATGCGAGAAGATAGAGGAGCTGTTATTGCCGGAGCAAGAATTTCGAACGCTGCAAAAAAAAGCGGAAAACCAAACAGAAAAAGAATCATTGGCAAAGGAAATTCGTTGGCTCGAACACCAATTCCAAAAAATCGAGACAGAAAAACAGGCAAAAAACCGGAATAAACAGCCGCTTGCTGCTGGTTTCGTTCTTGTTTTTTCCATCGTTTTAGCTCTATGGCTTGTCATTCAACACGAGTGGCTGCTGCTTTTAGCACCTTTTTTTGGTTTTGTCGCTGCCTTTCTATTATGGACGAAAAAAACTCCTAATCATCTTTTGGAACAACAAGAAAAAGAGTTAAAAGAGGAAATAAATAATCGTAAGAAAAAAGTTCAGGAAATGGGTTATCTTCTATCGATGGAAGAAGCCGCTATTTATCGAAAACAAACCGAACTCAGGGACCGCTGGAAGCAATCGATTATGAGACTGGAACAATTGGAGCAGCAAAAGAGTAAGCTGATATCGGACAAAAAGGAATGGGAGCAGGAATTTTCCGAAAACCTGCAGAGAGTCCAAAGAATTCAGCGCAATTTAAGTTTTCCTGAAACAATGGAATGGAATATTTTAGATGAAGCGTTTGAAAAGCTTTTAAGCATGAAAGACCTCATTCGCCAGAAAAAAATATGCCAAGAAAGAATGGAAGAAATAAAGGAAGCTATTCGAAAATGGAAAGATCAATTGCATCAATGGTCAAAAACTCTTGGCTTACAGGATCATGATATAGAATACATGTTGTTTCAATTAAAAGAACAGTTGAAAAAAAATAAAGAGAAAGCCTTGCAAATAAAAGAAACAAGCAAGCAAATCGAGCAGTACAAAGAAGAGCTGCAGACGGTTATAAAGGAAAAAGCGGAATTTGAAAGGGAGATTCAGAAACTGTTTGCGGCCGCCAATACGGAAACAGAAGAAGATTTTCGGAAAAAGGGGGCTCAATGGAAAAAACGTGAACAATTGAAAGAACGTTTAGAACTCATTCATCGTCAGGTGTCTGACAGCCCGGACCTTTTATTTCCGCTCGATCAGCCCGCAAAATGGAAAAAAGCCAGATTAGAGGCGGAAGAAAGGCTCAAAGAACTGGGTCAGGAGAAAAAAAGAGTACAGGCAGATCTAGCAAAATGGGAGTATGAGAAAAAGGTGTTAGAAGAGGGCGGGACTTACGCAGAGCGGCTTCATCTTTTTCATCTTCAGCGGTCGGTAGTAAACGAAAAAGCAAAAAAATGGGCGCAGCTAGCGATTGCAAAACATATCTTTGCTAAAACGGTCAAGTATTTTAAAGATCAGAAGCTTCCGCTTGCTTTGCAAAAAGCAGAAGAACTTTTAAGCAAATTGACAAATGGACAGTATATTCACCTTTATACGAGTAAAGAAGGAAAGTTTTATGTAAAACGAAAAGATGGGATGTTTTTTGATGCGGCAGAGTTAAGCCAGGCCACCGGTGAACAGGTGTATGTGTCCCTTCGCCTTGCTCTCGCTTCCGTCTTGCAGGAAGAATATCCATTTCCGCTCATCATTGATGACGCCTTTGTCCATTTTGATCATAAACGAATGGCCGCAGTGGCAGAAGTATTAAAAGAGGTTAGCCGCCATACTCAAATATTGATTTTTACATGCCATCAACATGTTAAAATGTATTTTTCGGAAACATCTATCATTCTTTTAGGAGAACCTAAATGGGCCAACGTAGCAAAATGATCATAATAATTTAGATGACGCTGATTCGCCAACGATTGGGTAAGCCTATTTGTTTGCAGATTTCGTTATGCGAATTTTTGTTTCTTCACTATTCGAATGTGATTCGCTTTACGAAGTTTTCAGATATATTTGGGCGCCATTGTCTGAAACGAAATAGCTGCCTGTGCTCTCACTTTTATTTTCACTTCCTTCAAGCTGGATAATCCAATACTGTGAATGTGATATAATGGTGTCGATAAAATCCATTGCCGGTGTACAGGAGGAAAACTTTAATGGTTCAGGGAATTATCCATTATGAGGCAGGACAGTCTGTCGATTGTTATTTATTGATTAAATCCATGACGAAAAGCACAGCCGTCAATGGAAAACCGTATTTAAACCTGATTCTTCAAGACAAAAGCGGTGAAATTGAAGCGAAACTATGGGATGCGACAGAACAGGATGAAAAACAATATCGGGCGGAGACGATTGTAAAAGTGCTCGGAGATATTCAAAATTACCGTGGGCGAAATCAACTAAGAATTCGGCAAATCCGTCCAGCTTCCGAAAACGAAGGGGTCAAAATTCAAGACTTGATCATGTCAGCCCCACTTCATTCGGATGAAATGGAAGAAATCATCACTCAGTTTATTTTTGAATTGAAAAATCCTAATATCCAAAGGATCACTCGTTACTTGCTGAAAAAATATTCTGATCCTTTTTATCAATATCCGGCAGCTACTAAAAACCATCATGAATTTATATCCGGATTAGCTTATCATGTCGTTTCCATGTTAAAACTGGCAAAGGCGATTGCGGATTTATATCCTTCTTTAAATCGGGATTTGCTCTATGCAGGGGTCATTCTTCACGATCTTGGAAAAGTGATTGAATTGTCTGGTCCCGTTGCGACTACCTATACGGCTGAAGGAAATTTGCTGGGGCATATCACAATTATGATCAATGAAATAGCCAAGGCGGCCGAAGAGCTGGGCATCGAAGGAGAAGAAGTGTTTGTCCTCCAGCATATTGTTTTGAGCCACCACGGAAAGCCAGAATGGGGGAGCCCAAAGCCGCCGCTGATCAAAGAAGCGGAAATTCTTCATTATATTGACAACATTGATGCAAAGATAAATATGCTGGATCGAACCTTGGAAAGAACAAAACCAGGAGAATTTTCCGAACGAATTTTTGCTATGGATAACCGCTCTTTTTATAAACCAAAGTTTTCATAAGGATGATCAAGAAAAAATGTCAAATTCCAATCTTATTTTCCCGAAGATGCGGCCTCTTTTTAGAGGTCGTTTTCTTTAAGGAAAGAGTTCATTTGAAACTAGAAAAAGGTAGATTGGATGATCCTCTATTTCTATTGTTTTTCTTGATCATTGCGCCCTGTTTGGAGAGTACCTTTCTTTGCACCGAGTCTAGTTTACGGCAGCAGTAGATGACTGAAAAAATAGGAATGTGTAAAGGGGATGTCTCATAAGATTTAGTAAATGCGGATAAGTTAGGAGAGGTGGAAAATGACGGCACCGTTTTGGATGTATTTCGTTGTGGCAGGAATATTTTTCAGTGCATTTATGGTGATTAAAACGGCGAGAGAAGACCGAAAGGCAGATCTGGAATGGATTGAAAAAGAAGGTGAAGTATTTATAAAGAGGATGCAAGAAGAGAAAAGAAAAAAACAGGATCAGGATCAAGAACAACAAGGAGCATAAACACAAGGGCGCTTCAAAAGAATTCATTTTTTGGAGCGCCCTTTTTAATCTGGTGAATCCGTAAAGCGGATAAGAGCAAATGGAAATGCTCAAACGGGTTTTCGCAATGATGAAAAATTCATGAAGGAAGGTGGAGAGGCTTCCTGCACCGTTAAAAAAAAAGCTGCCTTTCAAAAACGGGAGGAATTCCGTTTCAGAAAAGCAGCACCCAATTAATTATTTATTGGAGGTTGCTTCGGAAAACAAACCGTTAAAGTCTTTGTCTTCCACTTTTACATTCGCATCTTTTAACACGTCGTTGAGTTTTTTCTGCATCTTTGTTTGATCGACTTTCGAGAGTTTCAGTTCTTCTTTTAATTGATCTTTTACTTCGTTAAAAGGTTTTTTCTTTTTCTTGTCTGTAATTTGGATAATATGGTAGCCGTATTCTGTTTTGATCGGTTTGCTTATTTCATTGACTTTCAAAGTATCAAGCGCTTTAGAGAATTCGGGAACAAATTGCTTGCGGCCTTGGTAATCGATCCATCCTAAATCTCCTCCATTGTTGGCAGAAGCCGTGTCTTTGGAGTATTTTTTGGCAAGATCCTCGAATTTGGCCCCTTTATCCAGCTGCGCTTTAATTTCATTTGCTTTCTTTTCATCATCAACTAAAATATGACGGACTTTGATTTCTGGCTGCCATTTTTGATAATAATTTTTCAACTCTTGATCGCTGATTTTAATATCGGCCGTTGCTGCTTTTTGTTCTAAAAGTTCCAATTTTAAGTAGTCTTTAAATCCTTTTTCATCCATTCCATATTGGGCGAGGAACGCTTCGTATTGAGGTCCAAGCTGGTCTTTTGTTTTCTTGAGCTCATCATTCAGTTCTTTATCCGAAACTTTATATTTTTCAGATAGAACTTTTTTGTATACCAGTTCTTGCAACGCTTGTTGTGTTTGTTGAGGATATTTTTCTTTCATGGCGTTGTACAGATCATTTTTGGTAATATTTCCTTCATTCGTTTTTACAACGGTATCATCTCCGCCGTTTCCGCATGCGCCAAGAACAATAACCCCAGCTGCCAACGACAAAGAGAGAATCCATTTTTTCATTCGTTCAACAACTCCTACGCATAAATTCATTTTTCTTATTCCTTATCCACATAGACATACTATATCACAATTATGATGAATTACCAAAGTTTTTCTTTTTATTGGCTATCAGGAAAATGGGCGTTTGCTTCAGTCAAAATGTACCAGGTCACATACGATACAAATAACAGAAAAGGAGGTATGGCGGGAATGAAGTGCCCTCCGTGGAAAGAGTAGACCTCAATAGGTTCATCAGTCGAGCAATCTGGATTAGAATTTCACAGTAACACCAGAATGTATGGAAACTTCGGTTATCGGAGAAAAGGTTGTTCCATGATTCTAATCGAGTTTAAGCGTCTGATGACTCTACGGTCGTCTCAAACGGAAAAAATGCCTAAACCAAAAATAATAAAAATGAATAGTATGATGTAGACCAATGCGTAAGGAGGTGATCGGTATTGGGTGCAGCTTATGGTGGAGGGTTTGCATTAATTGTTGTGCTATTCATCCTGCTCATCATAGTTGGTGCAGCATGGATATATTAACAATTGAAAAATGAGAAAATAAAGGAGGAACATCGATTATGTCTGGAGCGTATGGCGGAGGATTTGCACTTGTCGTTGTGCTTTTCATTTTGCTCATTATCATCGGAGCATCATGGATTTACTAGTCGTTAGAATGAAAGCCAGGCAATGCCTGGCTTGATTTCTGCTTATGTATAGAGAATTTCGATATAAGAAGAAATGAGTAGAATCGTGATTAAAATGTTAATCGTTCTAAACACTTTCGGCTGACGGTCTTCTGGTATGTCTTTTTGCATACATAGCGTGTTGGTAAGTCTATTGATATTGTATAAAATGAAAATAGAAAATAATATAAACACGAAGATTACAGACATGATGATCCCTCCTTTTTCATAACCTTATTCATTTGGTTGACAAATAGAATATTTAGGCACTTCACAGTTAAAAGATAACGACTAAGATGATGTGTATTATTTCGAATGAAAATGGTATTGTATACCGAGGAATTCAACAAAATTTTCAATAAATAGAAATTTTTGTTATGTCAGATGTGAAAACGGATCAATAAACCTAAAAATGATTGCGAAAAGGATGCTACCATACTTTACGACGAAACAAGCAAAAAATCAATAGAAAATAAATGAATTGAAAGGCCCAATGAGCAAGCCTTTTTGGATCGGAGCTATTTTAAAAACACAGTACATGCGTTTTCATCTCGGTCATTTGGAATAGATTAAAATCAAGTTTTGCTATAAGATAATAAAGAATAGCTTGTAAGTATGATGGAATGTTCAAAAATAGAAGATCCATTTACGGCATGGTGAAATGACATGGAGGATATTATAAAACGATTGGAAATTTTGGAATACCATCAACAACTGTTAATTCAGATGGTAGATAAGAACCGACATGAATTTGATTGGCTGATAATAAAATACCAGCTTACAAAAGAAGAAACGGTCGCATTTTTCGAACTTTGTGAGGAGTTGAACAAGAAATATCAAGAGCAAAAAGCGGACGGATTTGTTTTTCATGTTCCGCTTTTTCAAGAATTTGAAAAAAGGCTAAATTCAAAGTTGAATAGTAAAGAGGTCATCATGGCATGTATAAAACAAGGACTCTATAAAGAATTAATGATTCAGCTGTACAAAAATCTTTCCAACTAACTTGTTATTTTTTCGGTGGGTTCATTCGTGGAAATGAAGGTATCTTCTTTGTGAAAGCTCTCTTCCATATTTTGAAGGGAGGTTTCGATAATTTCCATGAAATCGTCCCCGTACAGATTTTTAATGATAACGCTAAGTTCTAAAAAATCAGGAAATTTACCAAATAGTTTGTTTAGTGGAAGCGCTGCTTGCACGACGGAATTGGTCTCTGGATTGAATTTTTCCATTAAATCATGGAGGATCGCTTCCCCTTCGTTTGTCAACTCAACATACGTATTGCGCTTGTCAGATTCTTTCTTGGAAAATTTTAAATAGCCTTGTTCTTCTAGTTTCTTAGAAAAGTTAAAGGCAGTGGAAACATGCATGACACCGAACTTAGCGATATCGGAAATGGAGGCTCCTTTTAAATGATAGGCTATACATAAGATATGGTGTTCATTGATGTTAAAGTTATACGGTTTGATCCATTGTTGCCAATCTTTTTCAACGGCTTTCCAAAGGGCTTTGCTTAACTGTGCTACTCTTTGCGTAAAAAGCATTGCGTCATTTATGGAGACTTCTTGTTTTTTCATTTTCTTTCCCCTTCTTTTTAAGATTGAACAGGTTTGGCTGAAAGTATTCTCTAACAATATTATGCCAATAAAATAAAAATTAATAAAGAAATAAATTTACTAAATTTTCAAAAAAAGTGGACAATCCAGTAAAAAAGATTGTCCACTTTAATATGTTTCGCAAACTGTTGAAAAGAAATAACCTCTTTTCCCTAAAAACAAACGTACGAGGGATGCAGAATGTGTCAGGGCTAGCGATTCAATGCCGATAGGACGACAAGTGCCAGTCCAAACTCCTTGTATCCTTCCTGCATGAGACTTGTCATCTATGCGGCTTTAGCCGTTATCTTTTCTTTTTCGATGTTTCTTCCAGGTTTTTGACGGAAGTTTGGACGTTGTGAATCCCTTCTTCAATTGCGTTCTTATTTGGTTGAATGGTTTCCTGCCATAATTCGATGCTTTCTTTTACTTCTTTGGAGATCTGAGGGATAACCGTTTTTCCTTCCTGTATTAAATGAAATACTGCTTGTTTTATATGGTTGGCATTGATGATGACTTCCTTCGCTGTTTCTTTCATAAAATTCTTTGTTTTTAACATATTTTTTTTCACGTCTTTTCCAGAAGAAGGAGTTGTAAGGAGCGTTGTAACGGCACCTGCAATACCTCCGACTAAAAAGCCCGCCAACCAATTGGATTGCTTCATATTTTTCACCTCTGGCTGATGTTTCGCATCTTTTGATTGGAACTCTCTCATTTCATATCTTCAGCTGCTGTTGAATAGGATAGAATATTCATTCAATTCAAATCCCTTAAGAAAAGTATACAAACTTCTTTTGAAGAAAATCAATATTCTTTGTCTATAGGATCTGTCAGCAGGTGATGAAGGAGGAATTTGCATGAGAGGGGTTTTCTTCTGTACGGTTATTCTCGATTTTCTATTGTTTCTTGGTCTGTGCCGCTCTCTTCTATTATTGTCCAGGCCAGGTATTTACCCTCCGAAAAAGATGATAAAAAAACGTGTGAGTGCACTTGGAACTGGCACGATTTTATTATTTGTGATCATCATTCTCCTATATGTTTCTTGAAAAAATGAATCAATGGGGGAATAAAAGGAAAAATGGTGGTGTCTGGAGACTGGTTCGAATATTTGTTATTTGATTGCAAAGAAAAAAGCCTAGCCGCGTCCGTAGCCTTAAGTAGAACAATTTGACAGGCTAGGAAGCGGCCAGGCACCATTCAAGATCGAATCGTGTTTTTAAGCTTGCTGCCCAACGTTTGAGCGCTTCATAATCGATTGTGCAATAGGATAAATAATAAACATGGCAATTGCATTTAAGGCCATGGCAGGCAGAACAACGGTCCCGAATAAAGCAATAAAAGGTCCGGGAAGGCCGACGATCAGATAGGCCGCTGTCAAAAAGACGGTTCCGGAAACAATGGTACCGACTGCCGTCAATAATGCTGCTCCAAGGGCGTTTTTGCTGTACTTTGCTGTAAGAGCAAGCAATCCGTAAAAAAAGAAAGCAGTGACAGGTTTATCAATTAGGTTGGGTAGGAATCCTCCGGGAAATGAAGTGGTCAAGCCTGAAATAACCCCCGTAGCTAAACCAATCAGCAAAACATTTTTTGCATTTGGGAATAATAGAATGCCGAGAAACATCATCGTAAGCATCATATCCGGCTTCATTCCTAAGAAAAAACCAGGGATGACTGCATGAAGAACTGTTCCCATACCGACTAAAATGGCTAAACTGACAAGCGTTTTCGTATTCAATTCTCATCTCTCCTCTGCTAAGCTAGTCTCTGCACTAAAACTTGATTTTTTAGTTGAATAATTTTATTTTACCACAGATTCTTT
>JADBKC010000107.1 GCA_014896555.1 Caryophanales bacterium
GTTTCACGTTTCCGGCTTTGGAGCGGCATTGGTGGCCAGCCTCATTCTTTCCATATTGAATATGTTAGTCCGGCCGATCTTGATCATTTTGACATTGCCCATTACGGTCTTGACGCTTGGTCTTTTTTTAATTGTGATTAACGCCATGACGCTGCTGTTAACCGATGCGATTATGGGAGATTCCTTTGATGTATCCAGTTTTGGTCTGGCGATCCTCATTGTTATCATTATGTCCATTTTCAATTTGGTCGTTCAACGGGTGCTGTTTGAGATAGACTAAAAAAGCGTGCTGAAAAAGCCAATTTGCTTTTCCAGCACGCTTTTTGGATTCAATTGATTAAATGTCCGTTTTACTAACAAGATATAACGATATTTACTGTTCGTAGGCGATATTCCCTCGACATAAAGTCATTTGTACTTCGTATTGTGGATTGAATACGACGATATCGGCATCTTTTCCAACAGCAAGACTGCCTTTGCGATCAAATACTTTCAATTCTTTTGCTGGATTCGTCGAGGCTAACCGAACGGCTTGGAAAAGAGAAAGCTTGGTAAAGCGAATGATATTTTGAATGGAGTCTTTCATTTTTAAAATGCTTCCAGCTAACGTGCCGTCTTCCAAAACGGCTTTTCCGTCTTGCACGATCACATCTTGCCCGCCTAAGTCGTAGCGGCCGTTTTTAAGACATTTGGCTCGCATCGAATCTGTAATTAAGACGATTTTTTCTTCTCCTTTCATACGGAACGCTAAGTCGATCATTTCTGGACGAACGTGGACTCCATCTGCGATCAGCTCCGCTGTTAGCTGATCCAGAAGAAGGGCAGCGCCGGCAGTCCCCGGTTCACGATGGTGCATTCCTTTCATAGCGTTAAATAAATGGGTGACATGGCTTGCTCCAGCTTCTGCTGCCTTCACAACCTCTTCGTATGAAGCATCCGTATGGCCGATAGAAGCAATCACTTTATTGTCTGTCAAATAGGAAATAAGTTCAGAAGCGTTTTCGATTTCGGGAGCCAGTGTCACGAGCTTGATGGCGTTGTCCGCAAGATCTTGCCATTTTTGAAATTGGTCAATGCTTGGTTTTAAAATGTATTTTTTTGGTTGAGCGCCGTTATGCTTTTCATTGATAAAGGGACCTTCTAGGTGGATGCCGAGTACTTCTGCTTTTCCAGGGGTGTTCAGTTTTTTTCGGTATTCGGCGACATTAAGGATGGCTTTTTCAATGTTTTCTGTGCTTTGTGTGATCGTGGTGGCGAGAAAGCTAGTCGTTCCTTCTTTTGGAAGGGCAGAAGCTATCGTCGTTATAGCCTCCGGAGTGGCATCCATTGTATCAGCCCCATTGGCACCGTGAATATGGACATCAATAAACCCTGGCGAAAGAAAGGACTTATGATGCAAATCAATCACTTTTTCTCCGGGATCGGATACATATTCCGTCATCTTTCCGATAGAAGTGATTTTTCCATTTTCAATCGTTAAAAATCCGTCTTGGAGAATACCGTGTTCCGACAGAATGTTTGCTTGGATAAAAGTCAGTCTGTTTTCCATATAAATCGCCTCTTTTTTTTGTGTTTCCATTTACTTAAGAGTTCATTAATACTAATTTGGCTATGGACTTTATGGATTCTCTCTATCGTTTATTTTCACTGCTTTTGGAATGGTTGTTTTATTACATCGAAATGGGACTCTATCCTTTTAAAGATTTGCATTTGGGTCACAGAAATTTTACATCAAAATAGTTGCTTCTTTTTGATGGGAAGAAAATTCAAGTATCCAAGCTTAATCATAACACGAAGACAAGTCATTTTCACACCGTCCCGTGTTTGTTTATCTATGAATGTAAAGTATGTCCAGAAAGGCTTTTCTTCACTTTTCCTAATATGAATTGGTAAACGGAAACCACTTTGTTGACGATTGGTTCCAAAAATCTGGAGCATTTTGAAACCATAGCGGCGACTATCACGGATACGATCAGACTTCCTACCACATCAAATGGATAATGGTGGCCTACCCAAACACGGGAAAGTCCTGTCAATAATGCGAAAATCATCATAGGTGCTCCTAGTTTACGATGTCGAATCCACAGACCAATAGAAATGGCAAATGCGCCCGTTGCGTGATCGCTTGGAAAAGAAGCGTCCGCTGCATGAGGAACAAGAACATGAACATGATGAGTTACAAACGGACGAGGTTCATCATAAACCAATGTAATCAGAAAATTTCCAAGCAAGGCTAGGATTCCTGTTCCTCCAGCATAGAGAACACTTTTTTTATACGTTGTGTTTCCTATCATCCAAATAGCCAATAATACGAGGGCATATACAAGAAGCGCATCGTTCGTGCAAAAAATCATCACGTCATCTAGTAAACGATTATGTCCTGAAAGACCGTGGATTTTTTGAAATAATTCGTAGTTCATATAGAAATCCTTCTTTCTATTCTAATGTGTAAGAATCTAGGGATGTGTCTTTTCACATGAATCTTGTTTTCAATATGTTTTGATATACGAAGCGTCCGATCCAAACCATGACGATTAACAAAGCAGCATATCCTACAGGACGAATATAAGCCTGGGCCATTTCCCAATGTTCCCCCAGCTTGAACCCAATCAGAGTTAATCCAATGTTCCAAGGTACACAGCCAAGGAAGGTAAAGAGGATAAATTTTTTGACGTTCATTTTTGTAATGCCAGCCGGCAAGGAAATAAACGTACGAATAAACGGCATCATTCTTCCAAAAAACGTTGCCCAACTCCCATACTTTTGAAACCAATAATCCGCCTGTTCTAAATGTTTGTATTGAAAGAAAATATATTTGCCATATTGGATAATAAATTGGCGTCCTCCGTGTTTTCCTACCCAATAAGCGAAAATAGATCCCGCCACATTTCCTAAAACCCCTGCAATGATAACTAGCCAGAAGTGTAAAGTCCCTTGAGCAGCCAAGAATCATCCAAATAGCATAATGACTTCGCTTGGCAGAGGAATGCACATGCTTTCGATCATCATAGCGATAAAAATTCCCCAATGTCCCAGCGTGGAAATCAGCTCAGTCGCTGTATTTTCTAAAATCAGAGTCATCTGATGCAGCATGATAAGCCTCCTTTTAAGAATCATTCACAGAACAAATGACGATTAGTTTTATTAAAAAGTTCAATTTTGATCGTTTTGGATAAATATCATGTGTTTTGCCATCTAATCATTTCAGATATATGGAAGAATTTTTAGGCTTCTTTCAAAATGATGAAAAGGATATAGAGGTGCGTAGATCAAAATGTCATAAAATGCTTATAAATTGTATTCAGTGGTCTATACCATTGAAGTAAGAAAAGTAGCCGTGCTACTTGAGCGGTTTAGTTCCGAAAGAAAACATGATACAATAAAGTGAAACTTCCATCCGTGGGGGTTCCCCCCCACGGATGGTTAGTTGAACCAATCGGGCATATAGGGGCAGTTATCCCGACCGAGATTTCATCTCACCATCCAAGCCTGAAATGAGGGATTTACTGCCCCTTCATGCGGGATAAAGTGAAACTTCCATCCGTGGGGGTTCCCCCACGGATGGTTAGTTGAACCAATCGGGCATATAGGGGCAGTTGACCCGAACGAAACTACATCGCACATCTAATGCTAAGAAGGGGAACTTACTGCTTTTTCATGCAGGGGAAAGATTGGATTCCATTGTTTGTTCATGTGAGGGTGATTGGAATTTACGAAGATCCGTTGACTGGTCCAAATCGGCTGTAAGGAGGATGCAATATGGCGAAAGTTCGGGCTAAAGACATTTTGGATGAATTTCATCTTGAATTAATCAGCGGTGAAGAAGGAATCCACCGGCCGATTACTACAAGCGATATTTCACGGCCGGGATTAGAGATGGCCGGGTACTTCAACTATTATCCAGCTGAACGCATTCAATTGCTGGGCATGACAGAATTGTCTTTTTTCCAAAGATTAGACGATGATGCAAGACGAATTCGAATGGAAAAACTGTGCGCCGATGTTACACCGGCGATTATCATCTCCCGCAATCTTGATGTTCCTCCGGAATTGATTGAAGCTTCTGAACGATATGCTGTTCCGGTGATGCGCTCAAAAATGAAAACGACGCGCCTGTCCAGTAGATTAACCAATTTTTTGGAAAGCAGGCTGGCGCCTACAACGGCTGTACATGGAGTGCTGGTGGACGTTTACGGTGTGGGGGTTTTGATTACAGGGCAGAGCGGTGTAGGGAAAAGTGAAACGGCGTTGGAATTGGTGAAGAGAGGACATCGCCTTGTGGCGGATGACTGCGTGGAAATTCGCCAGGAGGATATGGATACTCTTGTCGGAAGCTCCCCGGAATTAATTGAACATTTGCTGGAAATCCGCGGTTTAGGGATTATCAATGTAATGACTTTATTTGGCGCCGGAGCGGTCCGCAACTTCAAACGGATATCTTTAAATATCCATTTGGAAACGTGGGATTCATCCAAAGATTATGACCGTTTGGGGCTCGAGGAAGATAAATTAAAAATTATTGATACGGAAATTACCAAGATCACGCTGCCGGTACGGCCAGGGAGGAACCTTGCCGTTATCATTGAAGTCGCAGCGATGAATTTTCGGCTCAAACGGATGGGAGTTAACGCTGCCAAAGAATTTACAGAAAAGCTTGCCAGCGTGATCAGTGAACATGAAAACATGCCGGAAGACGGAAATTTTGGAGGCTATTAATGGAGAATTAGCGGCAAAGGAGTGAGTATATGCATTACCCTTTAAATCCGATTGCATTCCATTTGGGTCCTATTGGGGTGCACTGGTATGGAATCATTATCGGATCAGGCATTATTCTTGGGTTAAATTTGGCCATGAGAGAATCGAAAAGGCTTGGCATGGATAAAGATTTATTTGCAGATCTTTTGATTTGGGCGATCCCGATCTCCATTCTTTGTGCCCGTATCTACTATGTTCTTTTTGAATGGAGCTATTATTCGGCTCATCCAGAAGAGATCATCCAAATTTGGAATGGCGGGATTGCCATTCATGGGGCGTTAATCGGATCGATTCTGACGGCCATTGTTTTTACACGCAAACGAAATGTATCCTTTTGGAAACTGGCTGATGTCGCCGCACCAAGCATTATTCTTGGCCAGGCGATCGGTCGTTGGGGAAATTTTATGAATCAAGAAGCACATGGTGGAGAAGTGTCAAGACCTTTTTTGGAAAGCCTTCATCTTCCTGATTTTATTATTAATCAGATGTACATTCATGGATCTTATTATCAGCCGACGTTTTTATATGAATCGGTGTGGGATTTTCTCGGATTTCTTATGTTATTGCTGCTTCGCAAACTGAATCCACAGAGAGGGGAAATATTCTTATCTTATTTAATCTGGTATTCTATTGGCCGCTTTTTTATCGAAGGACTCCGGACAGACAGTTTAATGTTGACGCAACATCTGCGCATGGCTCAAGTGGTATCGCTTGTTCTCATCGTCCTCGGCATCGTCCTGATTGTCGTTAGAAGAAAGCTTGGATATGCGAAGAGCCGATACAATGAGAAGGAGTCATGATGACGGCACAATGATGGACCGGTCTAAAACATGAGGAAACGTTTGCTGTGAGTCGGCGGGGAGAAAAAGGAAAGGATCCCTATTTCTCTTTACATATAGGTCAATGAAAAAAATCGACAAGAGTGAAGGGAACGGACAAAGGGGAGATGAAAGAATGCTTCTTACATTAAAAACGGGGTTATGGACGGGATTGAAAACGGCGTGGACGCTTGGAAAAATTATTTTTCCGGTCACGCTGATTGTGACGATGCTTCAATATACCCCAATTTTGCCATGGGTGATTCAGATTGTGAGCCCCGTCATGAAAATGTTCGGTTTATCCGGAAATGCTGCGATTCCGATCGTTCTTGGCAATTTTTTAGGATTGTATGCTGGAATCGGAGGCATTTTGTCGCTGGATTTAACTGTGAAAGAAGTGTTTATTATTGCCATTATGCTTTCTTTTGCCCACAATTTGATCGTAGAGTCCAGCGTGGCGATTAAAGTGGGTGTGAAAATTTGGGTGATGATAATGGCCCGACTCGGCCTTGCGTTCATTTCAGGAGTGGTGGTCAATTTGCTGTGGCAAGGCGGAAGCGACAAGGCGCAGTATGGCATGATGCCTGTGCATCAAGAAGAAGTTCATGGCGCAATGGCTATCTTGATGCAAGGGTTGGAAAAAGCGGGCTACGGCATTGTTCAATTGGTCGTCATTGTCATTCCCCTTATGATGGTGATTCAAATTTTAAAGGACTTAAAATGGCTAAATGTTTTCTCAAACTGGTTGTCGCCGATTACGAAAGCGCTTGGCATGAACGCGAATACTTCTACCACTTTAGCAGCTGGTCTCGTTTTTGGGCTGGCTTATGGGTCGGGAGTAATGATCCAAGCCGTTAAAGAAGATGGCGTAAGCCAAAAAGATGCGACATTGGCGTTCCTTTTTCTTGTTGCTTGCCATGCAGTCATTGAGGATACACTAGTCTTTTTGCCGCTGGGCATTCCAGTGCAGTATTTGCTTTTGATCCGGTTTATCACAGCGGTGCTGCTAACGCTCTTCGTTTCATTTGTGTGGAACCGGTTTGAAACTGCCAGAAGAAAGGAAGCTGCTTAATGACGAAAAACATTACAACACTTTTATTTGATTTGGATGGAACACTCATTAATACGAATGAGCTCATTGTTTCCTCCTTTCTTCATACGCTCAATGATTATTATCCAAACCGATATAAACGTGAGGATGTATATCCTTTTCTTGGCCCGCCCCTTGCCGAAACGTTTGAAAAAATCAATCCTGAAAAGGCGCAGGAAATGATTCGCCGCTACCGGAAGTTCAATGTTGAAAACCATGATTTACTTGTTACCGAATTTGACGGTGTTTATGAGACGATTCGAACATTAAAAGAAAATCAATTTAAATTAGCGATTGTTTCCACAAAAATGCGGGATCTTATTATAAGAGGATTGAAGCTGGCAAGGCTTGAGACTTTTTTTGATACGATTGTTTCTTTGGATGATGTGAATCATGCAAAACCTCATCCGGAACCTCTGTTAAAAGCGCTGGAAAGGCTCAATGCCAAGCCGGAGGAAGCGATCATGATCGGCGACAATCACCATGATATCGAGGGCGGAAAAAATGCCGGCACGCTTACCGCTGGGGTGTCCTGGTCCATTAAAGGAAAAGAACATCTATTGTCTTATCATCCGGATTATATGCTGGATTCCATATCGGATCTTCTTGCCATTGTCGGAGTGGACCAATCATGAGAAGGACGAAGCGGTACGAAATAAAAGGCCCGAATTCCCTTTGGAATGTGTATCAAACGGTTTCGTTTTGGAAAGTGTTCAAAAATACGACCATCATCGAAATCGGGCGCTTTGTTCCGTTTCTGCCATTCAAAAATTGGCTGTACCGTACGTTCTTGCGCATGAAAATTGGAAAAAATACTGCCCTTGCTTATAAAGTCATGCCCGACATTATGTTTCCTGAGTTCATTTCTGTGGGGGATTGTACGATAATCGGATATAATACCACCATTTTAGCGCACGAATATTTAATAGAGGAATACCGTCTTGGCGAGGTACGGATTGGGAACCGCGTGATGATTGGCGCGAATTCAACGATTCTTCCCGGGGTGACGATTGGCGATGGCGCTGTCGTTTCCGCTGGCACTCTTGTCCACCGCGATGTCCCGGCTGGTGCTTTTGTCGGCGGGAACCCGATGAAGATTATTTACACGAAAGAAGAAAGGCAGCTTAGACAGAAAAGCGAATCATGATCATAAATACAAGTGAAAGGCCAGATTCCTCCATTCTTGCACGTTGCATGGGGATCGGCAATTATTTCCTCTACCTAATAAGAGGAGGGATCTGCTCTTTTTTATTATGCATTTGAGTTTTCAGAAAAGTATGGTAGAATCAATCCTTACAAATTGAAAATAACACTGACAGTAACGATGGACTAAGTTGCTACGGTTCAATGACAAACGTTTCTTGTGTCAATAAATGAAAACGAAGGAGTGAGAAATACGATGGCCAATATTTTAGGATTGCTAGCTATCTTATTCTCAAGTCGCTGCTGTTTTTTGGTTCCATTCTAAGAAACAGAATAATCATCATGATCAATGATTGAAAAAAGGATCACTCCCTAGTCCAATTGTAGATGTTAGAACACTTAACCAATATGTGGAATGTTCTGTAAGCTAAACTCCGAATCTTCAAGATTTTCTTCTAATTGAGAGAAGCCACAAAGGGGATTTTAATCGATTTTAAAGACTGAAACATGGTCGAACTTATTCCACTTCTTTCTTTGTCTCATCCTGTTTTTCATGATCGTTTCCCCCGCCCGCATAATCATTTTTACTCCTAATTGATCCCATTGTTTTGAGAAAATTTTATGATTTTTTATGGAATTTGCAAAAAGTCTTGACTCGAATACAAGAGGGGAGTAAACTACATATAACTTCACTTTGTTAGCATATTAGCGAACTAAAGGATTTTGGAAATTTAAACAGCAGGTGATCTTGTTTATGTCCAAACTGTTTATGTTTGAAAAACCGATTGGTATGAGGGATACGCTTCCCCATATATACGAAACAAAGAAAAAAATAAAAGATCAAATCGGCCAAGAATTCAAACTGGCCGGCTATCAATTTATTGAAACTCCTGCTTTGGAATATTATGAAACGGTCGGTGCGGCTTCAGCCATTTTGGACCAGCAGCTATTTAAATTGTTAGATCAACAAGGACATACGCTTGTACTGAGGCCAGATATGACCACGCCGATCGCACGGATGGCGGCATCGAAACTTTTGAAAGAGCAGATTCCGATTCGCCTTGCTTATTGTGCCAATGTTTATAGGGCACAGCAGCGTGAAGGAGGACGAGCGGCAGAATTCGAACAGATCGGCATTGAAAACATTGGAGACCCAACCATCAGTGCAGATGGGGAAATCATTGCTCTGCTCATTTCATCTTTGAAAAAAACAGGTTTGAAGCATTTTCAAATTTCGATCGGACATATCGGTTTTGTGCGAAAATTGTTTCAGCAAATTCTTGGCACTGAGGAAAGGGCAAGCGTTTTACAAAGTTATCTATATGAAAAAAATTATGTCGG
>JADBKC010000108.1 GCA_014896555.1 Caryophanales bacterium
GCCAAAAGCTTGAAGATCAGTAGTTTTCGCCAGCAGGAACCCTAGTGGAAGACCAATAATCCAGTAAGAAATGAGCGCCATAATAAAACTAAGATTGACATCTTTATATCCGCGCAACGCACCTTGCACTGGAGCCTGAATAGCGTCTGAGAGCTGAAAAAATGCGGCAAATGCTAGAAATTGAGTCGTTTGTTGAATGACCATAGGTTCATGTGAATACAGCAACGCAATTTTATCCCGAAAGAAAAACAACGTCAGACCCGTTACTATCGAAAGGGCTACAGCGGTGAAAATGCCAAGACGGCTGTATTGCTCAGCATCTTGGAAGCGATCGGCTCCAACTTCAAACCCCACTACAATAGTAAGCGTCATGGAGATGCTTAATGGTATCATATACAGCAGCGATGCGAAATTATTGGCAGCCTGGTGAGCTGCAATGGTTATAGAGCTGTATTCGCTCATCATCAGCGTGACAGCAGAAAAAATACTTGTTTCAAAGAAAATAGATAATCCAATAGGCAGCCCAATGTTACAAAACTCTTTCCATTTTGGAAATGAGATGCTTGGGAGCCGACGGAAAACATTGTACATGGAAAAAGGCGGCTGTTTATGGATGATGGCCGCGGCAATGATGGTGATCAACCAATAGGTAGCAGCCGTTGCGTAACCGGATCCCACTCCTCCCAAGGCGGGAAAACCTCCTTTTCCGTAGATAAAGAGGTAGTTAAAAAAAACATTCATAGGCAGCGCAAGCAACGTGATTAACATGGAGACCCTTGTTTTCCCGAGCGCATCTATAAAACTGCGGAGTACATTATAAACAAAGAGAGGAATCATCCCAAAAGAAAGGGCGATTAAATATTTTTCTGCTACATTCTGTACGCGGTTCTCTAAATTCATTCCATTTAGTATGGGATCAAGAGCAAAACGGCCAACTATGATGACGAATATGCCTAATGCAATGGCTATGTAAACTCCTTGAATAATGGTAAAAGAAACTTCTTTAGCATTTCTGGCTCCTAAAAATTGGGCGGTAATTGGGGTGATCGATAATAAAATTCCTCCTAGTCCGGCGTATATTGGAACCCATATCGAGGAGCCTATTGCGACACCTGCAAGATCAATAGAAGAATACCTGCCCGACATCATTGTATCAAAAAAATTCATCGAATAAATGCCGATTTGGGTCACAAAAATAGGGATTAAGATCATGAAAAATTGTTTGTATTTTTCTTTGAGGCTGTACGTCTCTTTCATTGTTGCATTCCTCCAGCGATTTTCTTGTTTTAATGAATGGCATCTTCGAAATTTTTAAGAGCCATAAAGCCCTAGTACTTATCATACGGGCTTTCTTAAAGAAAAAGAAATCAATCATTCATTCTATAGGTATTCTAACAGCCCTTTTTTTAAATAAATGGACTGTTTGTTTGCCATGCAGTTGCCCGTGATATTCTTTTAAACGGTGGTGAAAAGAATATCATCTTTTTTGAAACAAAAAACGGACGGGTTTAACCCCGCCCGCATTCATTAGGCGTTCAACGCTTCCTCATTATCATCATGGGATTGTTGTCGCAATAAATACAATGTGTAAAGGTCTTTTGTAATTTCGAATAAATCGTAAACGGGCGCTTCTTTATTGATGGATTGATACAGATGAGGGCGAGTTTCGTTTGCTTTCAACGCATACGGCAATTTTTCAGCGGCTTTCAGGGAACGGATATTTTGCTTGCGAATTCTCATATAAATGGTCTCAATTCCTAGTTGATAAAATAATTCTTGAAAGAAAGCATCTTTTGCCAGACGGTTGTATCCTTTTCCATGATATGGTTTTCCAAGCCATGTGCCTAAAAACCCAGAATTGTTTTCAATATCAAATAAATTGATCGTACCAATGGGGTTTCCCCATTCATCTAGAATTGTTCTTGATATGATTTCGCAGCGTTCCTCTGCTTCAATCACTTGTTTCGTTAAAAATAAAAATTCTTCTTGTGAATAAGCTTTATGGCGAACATACGGGAAGACATCCGGATGCTGCATCAATTCAAAAAGTGCAGGAGTTTCCTGCAGGTCTCTTTTCTTTAACACGTAAATCCCTCCTTAAGAGGGCAGAAGTCAGGAAAATCGATTCTTCCACCCTCGAAATTTTTCATAAACTTCATAAAAAATTTCGGGGTGGGAATCGAACCCACTAGAACCAGTCAAGACTGGTGGCGCACCATTTGCCTTCCCTCAAAAAGCTTGCTTATCAAACGAGTAATCATCTCTCGCTATAAGATATATTCATGCTGGATCTGACTTTCCTTACGTTCACAAGGCACAAGCAGCATGTGAATACGGAATGGCATCAGTAAGCTGATTGTATATTACAAAAATAAATTGTATTTGAAAATAGTCATTTTGTTAAGTTTTTATGTCTATTTTATTAATTTTTTCGTTCGTTTAATGGCGATTTTTTGTAGTCAAACGTATAGATGTAGGCTGCTGTTTCAAGTTTTGACTATACAGGAACATGGGATACTAGGCAAGAAATGAACATTTGGAACGGGTTGAATTTTTTATCAATAAAGCCAAATTTTTCCGAAATGAAAAAATGGAGGCAGCGAAATTTGAAAATGATGATTTTATCAATAATGTTTTTCAACTCAACTATAAGCGCATGGATCAAAATGGTCTGCCAAACGTTATTGGATGCAAACGATAAAAAATCGGCTAATTGGTGATTGCGGATGATTTTGATTTAAAACATTTACATGACAGAAGGTCCCCCGGCTTTTTAGGCAAAGTTAAGCAGATTTTTTACGGGGGCGAATAAGCCAATACGATCGTATAAGGAATTTATCTATTTGTTCATCCAAACTGCCATCAGAGAAAAAGTCCCTATGAACGTTTTTTTTGATTGAAATACTTCCATCCAAAATAAAGGACCAAACTGATTACGGCCAAAATCGCAATCGGTGTCACATATTTTCCAGCAACGGATTTAACGGCTTCCCAATGGGTGCCTAGCTGCATTCCTAAAAGCATAAACAAGATGGTCCACGGTACCATAGCGGCTAACGTATAAAGTAAAAATAATCGCAATGACATTTTGGAAAATCCTGCCGGCAAAGAGATGGCATGACGTACTACGGGTATAAATCGAGCTGTGAAAATCACGAATGGCCCGTATTTGTTAAACCAGCGCTCCGAAGCATCTATATGAGATTCCTTGATGAATAAGTATTTCCCATATTTTTGAAAAAACGGTCTTCCTGCATATTTACCTAACCAGTATAGAAAAATTTGGGCAATCGTCCCGCCGATTACACCGGCTATGAAGGCACCAACAAACGACAATTTTCCTTGGGAGACCAGAAATCCTCCATAGCTTAAAACAATTTCGCTAGGAATAATTTCGATCATCAATGCTAGAGCGATTCCAAAGTAGCCAAGATTACCTAAAAAAGTAATGAGCTGATGAGTAAACTGTTCCATTCTTCTCTCCTCTAAAAAACTTTCATATACTTCCACAATCATTATAATACTTACCACTCCATCATAATAGCAAAAAATAAAAAAGGCGAAAAAAGACGGAAACAGTTTGATTATGATTACAATATTCCAACCGCTAATTGTTGGAATGGTTTTAATCAACAGTAGTTTTTCCTCATTTTTTCTGCACTCTTAAAAAAGCATGTTTATGAACAAAGACCTACTCGAACGGAGAAACTTGCACACATAAAGGAAACGATGGAGGGTACGCTAAAAAAGATTCCAGTTCGTCATTTATCAATCAGAATGAAGCAATCGAGGCAGACAGACGGATGAAGAAAAATCGGAACTTGATCGTAGGAAAAAGACGTCATTGCCATCAACGTTCATTCAAGTTGCTTGCAATTATACTTGGAGAATGATAAAATTTTTGTCAAAATTAAAAGCTCATGGAATGTTCGTGGTCAAAATACCTTTTGATCGAATAGGATATTTCCAAAAATAAAAATTTCATATTTTCCTTCGGGGCAGGGTGAAATTCCCGACCGGCGGTGATGAACAGGATGTTCAAAGCCCGTGACCCGTGCGCCTTTTCGGTGTACGGTGGATTTGGTGAAATTCCAAAGCCGACAGTGAAAGTCTGGATGGGAGAAGGAGGAAGCGTTTAAAAAGGAATTTTTTAACGCTTATTTCACAATGCAGTGAAAAGCCCCGCAACTTTTGCGGGGCTTTTCAATTGGAAATTCCTTACTTCACAATATTCATGTTGGACAAGGTAGGATCATGATTCTGCTCGCTTCTTTTTGACAAACAAATAGACGGCTATTCTGAATATGAGGAGGGTTGCTCCCAAATGCTGAAAGAAGACTATATGAAAATCGCATTGAAATTGGCAGAAAGTGTAAATGGACAGACATCCCCCAATCCTCCTGTAGGCAGCGTGGTTGTGAAAGAGGGACGAATCATCGGGATGGGCGCTCATTTAAAAGCGGGCGAACGCCATGCTGAACGGATCGCCTTGGATATGGCTGGATCCGAAGCGGAAGGAGCCGATGTGTACGTGACTTTGGAGCCTTGCTCCCACTACGGCAAAACGCCGCCATGCGCTGATTATTTAATTGAAAAGCACGTAAAAAGAGTTTTTGTCGCTACTCTGGATCCTAACCCGCTCGTGGCAGGAAAAGGGATTCAAAAGCTAAAAGATGCCGGAATTGAAGTAGAAACAGGCATTTACGGTCAAGAAGCGAAACAGTTATATAGGCCATTTTTCCATTTTATTCAAACCAAAACCCCGTTTGTCACGATTAAAACAGCCGTCACGGCAGATGGGAAGATTGCAACTGCTGCTCACGACAGCAAATGGATCACAAGCGAGCAAGCCCGCCAGGATGTTCATCTTCTAAGAAAACATCATGATGCTATCCTTGTCGGCATCCATACCGTTCTACATGACAATCCCCTCCTTACCGTTCGATTGCCCCAAGGTGGAAAGAATCCTATACGCGTCGTTTTAGATACCCACTTGCGAATTCCAAATGATGCAAATGTTATAACCAATAAAGACTCTGAAACGATAGTGGTTTGTGGCTGTAATGCTTCCGAGAAAAAAGAACTTGATCTCATCCGTTTAGGTGTTACGGTCATCAGACAAAAGCCAATTGTTTTGCCCAATGTTCAGGAGCTAGCAGACGTGGAATTATGACCTTTTGGTAAGGAGGTTCAGAGGTCAATGATCTTTCTTCAAGAAAGGCTTTTCAACTTTGATTTTATACATGGCCAAAATTGATTGGCAGTGAGAAGCTCACATCGTTTTCTGGAAAGAGGCGGAAAATGCCGTGCCTTCCGTTAACGTTTGAAAGTAAATGATGGGCCCAGATTAGAAAAAACGCATCAGTAAAAGAATAGAAAAGGGTTGAACGCATTCCATTGTGGTTTAAAAGGAGGGACGTAAGTGTTTACAGGGATCGTAGAGGAAATAGGCGTTGTTGAACAAGTGTTAAAAGGCAGTCAGTCTTTGGAGCTATTGATTCGAGCAGAAAAGATAGTAGAGGACGTACATCTTGGCGACAGCATTTCGGTGAATGGAGTCTGTTTAACCGTAACATCATTCAGCGATACAACGTTTTCGGCTGATGTAATGCCGGAGACGTTCCACGATACTTCGCTACGACAGCTTGTTCCCGGCAGCAAGGTGAATCTGGAGAGAGCCATGCCGGCAAACGGCAGATTTGGCGGACATTTTGTCAGCGGGCATGTGGACGGCGCAGGTACCATTGTTTCAATACAGCCAGTCGATAATGCCTTGTATATGACTATTTCAGCGCCGCCGGAGCTTTCACGCTATTTTATGAAAAAAGGATCCGTTGCAGTAGATGGCACGTCACTGACAATCTTTCGAACAGGGAACGGAGAATTGACTATTTCTCTTATTCCCCATACACAAGAAGAGACGATTTTGGCGTCCAAAAAAGTAGGGGATCTCGTGAATATAGAATGCGATATGTTAGCCAAGTATGTGGATCATTTGATAAACATGGGATCGCGTTCATCAGAATCGAGAATTTCTCTAGATTTTTTGAAAGAAAACGGCTTCGCCGATTAAAGAAAGGGTGATTGAGTATGTTCGCTTCCATTGAAGAAGCTGTGGAGGATTTAAAGGCAGGAAAGGTAATCATTGTCGTGGACGATGAAGATCGAGAAAATGAAGGCGATTTTATTGGATTAGGGGAAAAAGCGACGCCGGAAATGATTAATTTTATGGCAAAAGAAGGCCGGGGCCTGATTTGCGTTCCGATTTCGGAAGAAAAAGCTCGCCAGCTTGATCTGAAAATGATGACTAATCAAAACACAGATTCCCTAGGAACGGCGTTCACCGTCAGCATTGATCATATCAGCACCCGAACAGGAATCAGCGCGTTTGAACGTGCCAAAACCGTTCAGGAAATTGTGAACGATGACACGACACAATATGATTTTAAAAAGCCCGGCCACATCTTTCCGTTGATTGCAAAAGAAGGCGGTGTCTTAAAACGAGCTGGCCACACAGAAGCTGCTGTAGATTTAGCAAAATTGGCGGGAGCAAAACCCGTTGGAGTCATCTGCGAAATTATGAATGAAGACGGTACAATGGCAAGGGTGCCGCAGTTAAAAGAAATCGCTGAACGATTTTCATTAAAGATGATTACGATACAAGATTTGATTGAATATCGGCGCAAACAAGAAAAACTGATTAAAAGAGAAGTGGAAATCGAGCTCCCAACACATTTTGGGCATTTCCGAGCCGTTGGCTATTCGGAAGTGCTCACAGGGAAAGAACATGTGGCGCTCGTAAAAGGAGATATCGACAACGGAGAGCCCGTACTTGTGAGAGTTCATTCTGAATGTTTAACGGGCGATGTATTCGGTTCTTATCGCTGCGATTGCGGTCCACAGCTTGCCGCTGCCCTTGAACAAATTGAAAAAGAAGGTCGAGGCGTCCTTTTGTATATGAGACAAGAAGGAAGAGGAATTGGCCTTCTCAATAAATTGAAAGCCTACAAGCTTCAAGAACAAGGTTTTGACACGGTAGAAGCAAACCACAAATTAGGATTTCCTGCGGATCTTCGCGATTATGGGATTGGAGCGCAAATTTTACGAGATTTGGGCGTGACGAAAATGCGCCTATTGACGAACAATCCGAAGAAAATCGCCGGTTTAAAAGGATATGGATTGGAAGTAACCGAACGGGTTCCAATCGAAATGCCGCCGAAGAAAGAAAACGAAGCGTATTTGCGGACAAAAATGGAAAAAATGGGCCATCTGCTTCATATATAATGGTTTATAATCGTTGCATGATGTTGACCCGTTTTGACAGATAAATTAGAGGAGGAACTATTATGGCAAAAGTATTAGAAGGAAATTTAGTAGGAACTGGATTAAAAATTGGAATCGTCGTATCTCGTTTTAATGAATTTATAACAAGTAAATTAGTAAGTGGAGCAGAAGATGCTCTTGTGCGCCATGGTGTAAACCAAGAGGATATTGAGGTTGCGTGGGTGCCTGGCGCCTTTGAAATCCCGTTAATCGCCAAAAAAATGGCGGAATCCGGTCGTTATGACGCGGTTATTGCGTTAGGAACAGTCATTCGCGGGGCTACTGCTCACTTTGATTATGTGAGCAGCGAAGCGACGAAAGGAGTAGCGCAAGCGAGCCTGCAAACAGAAGTTCCCGTCATTTTTGGCATCTTGACCACGGACACGATTGAGCAAGCGATTGAAAGAGCAGGGACAAAAGCAGGAAACAAAGGTTCAGAAGCAGCTGTGAGCGCCATTGAAATGGCGAATCTATTGAAACAATTAAAATTAAATCAATAACCGAGATTGCAAAAGGCGAAGAAACAAGTAGTGTTCGTCTTTAAAAAGCCAGCTCCAAACAACTTTCTTCGCAATAAATTGCAATTGCCCTTCTTGATTGATTGTAATATGATAATTTTATTAACCTAGAAGACGGAGGGGTTCGGAGTGAAGTTGAAATTGACAAAATGCCATGGATCAGGGAATGATTTTCTATTGGTGGATGAAGAGGAGCTGGCCTATTCCATTGCAGATAAAGATCGTCAAAATTTGGCTATCGCTTTATGCGACCGTTCAAGCGGCATCGGAGCAGACGGCATCTTGTTTGTTCTCCCGAGCGAGAAAGCAGAAGCAAAAATGCGCATTTTTAATGCCGATGGTTCGGAAGCTTCTATGTGCGGAAACGGTTTGCGTTGTGTAGGCCGTTATGTATGTGAACAGCTAGGAAAAGATCACATTGTCGTTGAGACGATGAAAGCAGATCTCCATGTTCAAATAAGCCAGCCCATATTCGGGGATATTCCTACTTATACAGTGGAAATTTCACCCGTTCTGTTCCGATTGGACGCATTGCCAATGAATATAGAGAAGGAACAATTGATCAATGAAAAAATCCCTCAATTGTCCGATGAATTGACGTTTTCCGCTGTGGCGGTGCCGAATCCGCACTTAATCAGCGTGGTGGAAACAGAACATCTTTTGACAAATGAACAAAAACAAATTGCCGAATATGTCAACGGTCCAAATGATCTCTTCCCGGATGGGGTGAATGTCAGTTTCGTAAAACCGTTGGAAAAAGGTACGATCTATGTTCGTACATATGAACGGGGTGTCGGTTTTACGAACGCTTGCGGAACGGCTATGTCGGCCTCCAGTTTAATCACTTGTCTTCTTGGCTACAATGAGAAAGAATCAGAAATTCAAGTCTATAATCCGGGCGGAAAAGTGCGTTGTGCCGTTCATCAACAAAAGAATGGCGATTACTATATGGATTTAATCGGAAATGCCACCTATTTATATCATGCCGAGATAGAATTAGACGTCAAGAAACCAGAATCCTTTACATGGATCCATAAAACCGAATTGAATGAACAACAGCAGTACGAAAAGATGGAACAGCACGCAAAAGCTTACATCTCCCGTTTTGTGGAAGTGGAAATATA
>JADBKC010000109.1 GCA_014896555.1 Caryophanales bacterium
CAAGATTACGATATTAAGAGATTTTGTTCGACCTTATCGAGAACAGCCAAAGAAATAAGCTACCTTATTTCCCAGACTTTATTTATCCTACTGCTGAAAACGCAGCAAAAAATTTGTCGTTTAATCTACCTGTTAGAAGGGTATAGAAAAAGGGGAGGTGTTGTTGTTGATTGAATTTAAGAACGTGACAAAGAAGTATGAGGACGGTTTTGTCGCTATTAAAAATCTTAACTTGACCGTTCATGATCACGAATTGTTTGTGTTGATTGGTCCTAGCGGCAGCGGGAAAACGACGACGATGAAAATGATGAATCGTTTGATTGAGCCTACAAGCGGTGAGATTTTCATCAATGGTGAAAACATTGCAAAGAAAAATCCGGTGAAGCTGAGGAGAAATATTGGATATGTCATTCAGCAAATCGGATTAATGCCGCATATGACCATTCGCGAAAATGTGGCTCTCGTTCCAAAGCTAAAAAAATGGGACGAAAAACGCTACATGAAAAAAGTGGATGAATTAATTGAAATGGTTGGTTTAGATCCTAAGGAAGTGGGGGACCGTTATCCAGATGAATTATCGGGCGGGCAGCAACAAAGAATTGGTGTAATACGGGCATTGGCTGCCGATCCTGAAGTGATTTTAATGGATGAACCTTTTAGCGCCCTCGATCCAATCAGTCGTGAACAATTGCAAGAAGAGCTGACCAGACTTCAGCAAGAATTAAAAAAAACGATTGTTTTTGTGACTCACGACATGGATGAAGCGATCAAAATCGGGGATCGCATCTGTCTCATGAAAGATGGAGAAATTGTTCAATTAGATCGGCCGGAGGTCATTTTACGCCACCCTGCCAATGAATTTGTCCGCCAGTTTATTGGAGAAGAACGTTTGCAAGATGCCTCTAATTTGCCTGATTTAGAAGAGCTAATGGTTCCCCCCATTACAGCCTATCCGACAAGAGGGCTAGCAGAAGCATTAAAATACATGCGCAAAAAAAGAGTAGACCATTTGGTGATAGTCGATCGATACAATCAATATTATGGCGTTGTGAACATTTGGGATATGAGAAAAGCTTATAAAGATGAACAATTACACCTTATTGACATCGTTCAGAAAGACTTTCCTACGTTGAAAACAAGCGATTCTCCAGAAAAAGCAC
Organism: Caryophanales bacterium; assembly: GCA_014896555.1. GTDB lineage: Bacteria > Bacillota > Bacilli > Bacillales > DSM-4216 > Bacillus_O. Next base: position 1,161 of record JADBKC010000109.1, read on the forward strand.
TGCAAATGGTGAACGAATCCAAAACGGGATTTGTTCCGGTTATTGATGAAAAAAATATCGTGAAAGGGATCATAAATCGCTCAAGCATTGTCAGTTATGTGGTCAGCCAATTGGCGATGAATAAGGAGAGTGATTTACATTTATAATCTTTGGAAGGAAACAGCGGATGTATTTGCGAATAAATGGAATGAAATTGGAAAACTGTTATTCGAGCATATCTATTTGTCGTTTGTGGCGATTGCGATTGCTACAATCATAGCGGTGCCACTTGGGATTTTTTTAACAAGACATAAGAAATTAGCGGATCCCATTATTGGCATAGCTTCCGCCATTCAAACCATACCAAGTCTAGCTTTGTTAGTCTTTTTAGTTCCCTTTATTGGGACGGGAAAGCTGCCCGCCATTGTCGCATTAACGATCTATGGGCTTCTTCCTATTCTTCGCAATACGTATTTAGGAATATTAGGTGTAGATCGCAGTACCGTTGAAGCTGGTATTGGTATGGGAATGACCAATAGACAAGTATTATGGATCGTTGAATTGCCATTGGCTTTAAATGTCATTATGGGAGGAATTCGTACAGCGTCCGTTTTGGTCATCGGTGTGGCAACGATGGCCGGTTTAATTGGTGCTGGTGGTTTAGGAGATTTCATTTTTAGAGGATTGCAAACCTATAATTCAGCTCTTATTTTAGCCGGTGCGATTCCTTCTGCGATTCTTGCGATTGTGTTTGACCAAATTTTAAAACGAATTGAAAATCGAGCAAAACCAGGAGCGAGAAGAAAAAAATGGCCGAAAAGTGTTCAAATTTCTCTCATTTCTATTATAGTCCTAGCGATTGCAGGCATTTCAGGATACGGAATTTATCAAGCAAAACAGAGAGAAAACACGATTGTGATTACAGGGAAAAGCTTCACAGAACAAGAAGTTTTGGTTCATATATATGGAAGATTAATTGAAGATCGTACGAAATTACATGTTCAATATCAATCTTTTCTTAGTGGAACGGCACCTGTATTTGAGGGAATGCGAAAGGGAGACTACGATCTTGCAGTAGAATACACGGGAACCGGGCTGATGGACATACTAAAGGAAAAAATTCATTCCACAGATCCGAATGACGTGTATCGTCATGTAAAACAACAATATAAGAAAAAATATCATTTAATCTGGTTAAAACCAATCGGATTTAATAATACGTATTCTCTTACTATCCGCAACGAGGATGCGAAAAATTGGAATGTGAAAACCATTTCCGATCTTACAAAAAAAGCACCCCAATTAACTTTTGCCTCAGAACCGGAATTTTTAGAACGAAAAGATGGATACCCCGGTTTACAAAAGAAATATGGAATTCAATTTCAAAAAACATCGACGATGGATCCGGGAATTATGTATAGTGCTTTAAAAAATCATAAAGTAGATGTGATTGATGCCTATACAACAGACGGACGAATACCAGCTTTCCATTTATATGTGTTAAAAGACGATAAGCATCAATTTCCTCCTTATCATGCAGCACCGGTTATACGAGAAGAGGTACTGAAAAAACATCCGGAATTGGAAAAAGTGATTAATTTACTTGCAGGAAAGATCACAAACGAAAAAATGCAGCAGTTAAATGCAGAAGTAGACTTGCAAAAGAAAGATTATGATGATGTAGCCGAACAATTTTTATTGGAAGAAGGGTTGATAAAAAAGTAATCATGAAAAAGGAGACGAATTCATCTTATCCGTTCTTCTGAAAAAATGGAGGAACAATTAGCCTTAGACTGTTTAAAAATTCTCGTTTCTTCTAAACCTCGGTATGGAAGCCGGGGTCTTTTTAAACTCTTTAAGGGGAGCACACTTCTCATAACGGCCAGGCATAATGAACAGTGGTTTCTTTATTCAGTAACAACCGTTTCTTCTTTTTGGTCAGGAACGCAAGCAAGAATGATCATGCCAGTGATAAAAAGAATGACAAGGCTAAATACACCCGCATTGGTGTTTTCGGTGAGCTGTGCTGTTAAACTGACTAATAAAGGACCTAAAATAGAGGCGAATTTTCCGAAAATGTTATAAAAGCCGAAAAATTCATTGGCGTTCTTTTTTGGAACAAGCTTAGCAAAATAAGAGCGGCTTATGGATTGAATACCTCCTTGAGAGCTCGCGACAAGCATCGCTAAAATCCAGAAGTCTAATGTCGTTTTTAAGAAATAGGCATAGATGCAAACAATGATATAGACGAAAATGCCGGCAAAAAGCATTTTTTTCTCTGTGAATTTTTCTGCCAATCTTCCGTACAGAATGGCAAACGGTGCAGCGACAACTTGAGTGATAAACAAAATGATTAAAAGATCAGCAGCACTGATCCCTAAATCTGTTCCATACGCTGTGGACATTGTAATCACGGTTCCGACACCGTCGATGTAAAAGAAATACGCGAGTAAAAATAAAAACAGTGTGCGGTACTTTTTTATTTCCTTCAATGTTTTCAAGAGCCGTTTAAAGCTCTTTCCAACCGGATTCGCTTCACTTTGAATGTAATAGCGTTGCCGGACGTTTTGAAACATCGGGATGGTGAATAATCCCCACCAGATGGCGGTAATGAGAAAGGCTATTTTGCTTGCTGATGCGGCAGAAACTGGAATTATTTTACTTTGGGCTAACAGAATGATCGCAATGCTTATAATAAATGGGATTGTACTGCCGATGTATCCGAAGCTAAAGCCGCGGGCAGATACGCGATTCATGCGTTTTTCTGTTGTTACGTCGACTAGAAAAGCATCATAAAAGACGTTGGCTCCACTGAAACCGATAGCAGACATTGTATAAACAATTAACAGGAGCAGCCATTGACCACTCGGGATAAAGGCCAGCAGCGCTGTAAAGGCTGCACCCAGCACAAAAAAGAACGCAAAAAACCGCATTTTCAATCCTTGATAATCGGCGATTGCCCCTAAAATAGGACCTATCATGGCTAAAATAAAGGTGAAAATGGAGATCGTGTAGCCTAAGTAAGCCGTAGAGTCGGCTGAGCTGACCCCAGCATTATGTGCCGCTGCTTTATAATATAAAGGAAAGACAGCAGTCGTGATGATAATAGAATAAGCAGAGCTTGCCCAATCGTAAAAAACCCAACTGTTCTCTTCTTTTGTAAACCGATTCATCATTTTGCCCCCCAAGTAAGCCACCTTATCTATCATTTTACTTAAAAATTCGTTTAAAAAGACGAAATTATAGGAATTTTAAAGTTTCTTTACAAAAAAATAAAGTTTTAAAGTTTGAATCCACCTGTGCTGCCGACAAGATGTAAAAGAAAAACTCCTATTAATTGTTATCAATGGAGATTTTGGCGATTCTTAAAGGAAGGAAAGATTCAAAGGTACATAGCGGACAAACTGTTCTCTTTTAAGTTTTACACAGAATTGTTAAAATTATTATCAATATTCGGAAGGCAGTGATTAGTTTCGAAAAAATATTTGCTTATGATAGTATTTTGTTTAGTTTTTAGTATGATGGGCTGTAGATCAGAAAAAACTATTAAAGAAAATACAGCAGAAGGGGAGCAACAAGTGCACAATAAGGAGAAGGATAAAGTAAAGTACAACATAGATAAAATTATTATACCTGTTCAAACGGTATGGCCAAATGATTTAAAAGGATATAGAGACTTTAACATTGCAGTACTAAAAGAAATGGTCCAATCAAACCATATTCCTGTTGAACTAAGAGAATTCCCAACCTTTGATGATGTGATTATTGCATTAAAGCGTAGAGATATCGATGTTGTTCCAGGAATATACAGTGAAAAAACAGATTTCTCTAAGACGTATACCCATTTTACAGGAGCTATCTATCTCCCGAATGGAAAAGAGTATGTGCCGAAAGAAAGCTATATTATGGCAATAAGAAAAGGAGATACGGAACTTTTGAACTTTTTGAATGATATGATTTTAAAATTTCGAGAAACAGGTAAATTAGAACAGATTCAAAAAAAAATATCTAGGAAACCGAAACTAAATCTAATAACTGTAACCGCCTGATAACTTTGAACACTTTTTGCTAATTAGTAGTGAACACTTTACTGGAAGTTAGTGCTGGCATTTGTCACTTTACTTGGAGCCTCTGCGGGCAAGATTATTAGCCAGGAAGCCAGATATATCAATGAATCTGGCTCAGCCGACAAAGGCTATCATGCCCGCCACTCCAAATAAAGTACACGTCTCTACTGGAGAAAAGTGTTCAATCTTATTCAGCATTTTTAGGTAAGAAAGTGTTCATTTCTACTTGGCGGTTACAATAACCTATAAAAATAGTAAAATATAAATTTTATTGTTGAATTTTCCAAATAAATGATATAGTATAAAATCAAGATCATATCACAGCAATGATCTTAGGGTTACTATGATAAGGGCTTTCTACTTTAGGAGTAGAGATGTCCCGCGGCGTTGGGGATCGCCTATGCCTGTAACGGGCACTCCCCATTTCAATTTCTAAGCAAACCTAGACCTTAGCGAAAGTGCTGAGGTCTTTTTTATTTCATAATTTTTAAAGGGAGAGGAATTTCTATGAATTATAAAATGGGTCTAGACATTGGGATCACATCCGTTGGCTGGGCAGTGATTAATCTTGACCTAAAAAGAATTGAGGATTTAGGAGTTCGAATATTTGACAAAGCGGAGCACCCTCAAAATGGAGAATCATTAGCGCTTCCTCGCCGCATTGCCCGTTCTGCAAGACGGCGCCTCCGCCGTAGAAAACATCGGCTCGAGCGCATTCGCCGCCTACTCGTTAGCGAAAACGTTTTAACAAAAGAGGAGATGACTTTACTATTTAAACAAAAAACGCGAATAGATGTGTGGCAGTTGCGCGTCGATGCATTGGAAAGAAAACTAAATAATGATGAACTTGCACGCGTGCTCCTACACTTAGCGAAACGTAGAGGATTTAAGTCCAATCGAAAAAGTGAGCGCAACAGTAAAGAAAGCAATGAATTTCTTAAAAATATAGAAGAAAATCAGAGCATTTTGGCACAATATCGAACAGTCGGGGAAATGATTGTAAAAGATAGCAAATTTGCTTATCATAAACGCAACAAATCGGATAGTTATTCAAATATGATTGCTAGAGATGATCTTGAACGAGAAATCAAACTCATTTTTGAAAAACAGCGCGAATTTAACAATCCTGTTTGCACTGAAAGATTGGAGGAAAAGTATTTAAACATTTGGTCGACACAAAGACCTTTTGCTTCTAAAGAGGATATTGAAAAGAAAGTAGGGTTTTGTACATTTGAACCAAAAGAAAAGCGTGCTCCAAAAGCCACATATACATTCCAATCTTTTATAGTTTGGGAGCATATTAACAAGTTACGTTTAGTTTCTCCTAACGAAACAAGGGCTTTGACAAAATTAGAGCGCAACCTTTTGTATAAACAGGCTTTTTCAAAAAATAAAATGACTTACTATGATATCCGTAAGTTATTGAACTTATCTGACGATGTACATTTTAAAGGACTTCTTTACGATCCTAAGAGTTCTTTAAAGCAAATTGAAAACATTCGTTTTTTAGAACTGGATTCGTATCACAAAATTCGTAAATGTATTGAGAATGTTTACGGGAAAGATGGCATATGGATGTTTAACGAAACGGATATTGACACATTTGGTTATGCTCTCACAATCTTTAAAGATGACGATGATATTGTTGCATACTTACAAAACGAATATATAACAAAAAATAGAAAAAAAGTGAGCAACCTTGCTAATAAAGTATACGATAAGCCGCTAATTGATGAACTTCTTAATTTATCATTTTCAAAATTTGCTCACCTTTCCATGACAGCAATTCGTAACATTCTACCTTACATGGAACAAGGAGAGATTTATTCTAAAGCATGTGAATTAGCAGGATACAATTTCACTGGCTCAAAGAAAAAGGAAAAGACATTATTATTACCTACTATTCCAAACATTGCAAACCCTGTCGTAATGAGAGCTTTAACACAAGCACGGAAAGTTGTTAATGCTATCATTAAAAAATATGGTTCACCTGTGTCGATTCATATTGAACTGGCTAGAGATTTATCACATTCATTCGACGAGAGAAAAAAGATACAAAAAGATCAAACGGAAAATCGAAAGAAAAACGAAACAGCAATTAAACAACTAATAGAATACGAATTAACAAAAAATCCGACTGGTTTAGATATTGTCAAATTTAAACTTTGGAGCGAACAGCAAGGAAGAAGTATATATTCACTTGAACCCATTGAACTTGAACGCTTGTTAGAACCAGGCTATGTTGAAGTTGATCATATTTTACCTTACAGCCGAAGTTTAGATGACAGTTACGCTAATAAAGTGCTTGTTCTAACAAAAGAGAATCGTGAAAAAGGAAATCATACTCCAGTTGAGTATTTGGGGCTAGGATCAGAACGGTGGAATAAATTTGAAACGTTTGTACTGACCAATAAACAATTTTCTAAAAAGAAAAAACAAAATTTGCTTCGCCTTCGATATGAAGAAACGGAAGAAAAAGAGTTCAAAGAGAGAAATTTAAATGATACAAGATACATCTCTAAATTTTTTGCCAACTTTATTAAGGAGCATTTAAAATTTGCTGATGATGGGGATGGCGGGCAAAAAGTATATACAATAAATGGAAAAACCACGGCACACTTACGTAGTCGATGGGACTTTAACAAAAATCGTGAAGAGTCGGATATGCACCATGCTGTCGATGCTGTCATCGTTGCTTGCGCTACTCAAGGGATGATGAAAAAAATTACGGAATTTTATAATGCTAGAGAACAAAATAAGGAGATCGCAAAGAAAAAAGAGCCGTTCTTCCCGCAACCTTGGCCACATTTTGCTGATGAATTAAAAGCAAGATTATCAAAATATCCACAAGAAAGTATAGAAGCTTTAGCAGTTGGAAATTATGATAGAAAGAAACTCGAATCGTTACGACCGGTTTTTGTATCACGAATGCCAAAACGAAGTGTAACTGGAGCAGCTCACCAGGAAACATTACGTAGGTTTGTGGGTGTTGATAAACAGAGCGGCAAGATTCAGACAGCTGTCAAAACAAAATTATGTGACATTAAGTTAGATAAAGATGGCCATTTCCCTATGTATCAAAAGGAAAGCGATCTACGCACTTACGAGGCAATTCGTCAGCGGCTTTTTGAACACAACAACGATCCGAAAAAAGCATTTCAAGAACCATTGTATAAGCCGAAGAAGAATGGGGAGCCTGGTCCGGTTATTCGAACTGTGAAAATTATTGATACGAAAAACAAAGTCGTTCATCTTGATGGGAGCAAAACGGTTGCCTACAATAGCAACATCGTTCGTACGGATGTATTTGAAAAAGACGGAAAATATTATTGTGTCCCAGTATATACAATGGATATAATGAAACGCACTCTTCCCAACAAAGCTATTGAGGCAAATAAACCTTATTCCGAGTGGAAAGAAATGACCGAAGAGTATACATTTAAGTTTAGTCTTTTTCCAAACGATCTAGTAAGAATCGAGCTTCCAAGAGAAAAAACAATCAAAACCTCGTCCAGCGAGGAAATAGTCATCAAAGACATTTTCGCCTACTATAAGACGATAGATTCTGCAACTGGAGGACTAGATTTAATCAGCCACGATAGAAGTTTTTCTGTAAGCGTCAAATTCTTCCCACCTAGTTTTGGCCCTATATCCATGCAATAATCTC
>JADBKC010000110.1 GCA_014896555.1 Caryophanales bacterium
CGTTTGGCGAAAGTGGATGAAGTCTCATATGTCCGCTTTGCTTCCGTTTATCGCCAATTCAAGGATATAAATGTCTTTTTAGAAGAATTGAAAGAACTGATCAAAAAAGAAAAATAAAAAGCTGGAGTTTGAACAAATCTCTGGCTTTTTTTCTTCTAGCCTCTTGTTAAACATTCCGTTTCGGCCTGCAGATAAAAGAGACCCCAGATACGCATAATTCCTGTACGTAAACATGAATGAGTTTAGAAAGGTTCGATTAAAATGAAACCGTTTTGGAATGAATTGCAGCCAGTGGATGAGTATTCGGTCAAATTAAGCGGAATCCTTCATGACACCGATCGAAAAATTCTTACCTTTCTGTACCAACCGTTAATCGGCTCCGCTTGTTTTAGTTTATATATGACGCTTTGGGCCCAAGCGGAGGAAAATCGGCTTTGGTCCAAAACTTCCAATCATTATGGCTTGATGAATTTCTTAAATATGAATTTAAAAACGATTTATCATGAACGATTAAAATTAGAAGGAATCGGATTGTTAAAAACATATGTAAAAGAAATGGGAGACTCCCGAAGCTATATTTATGAGTTATTGCCGCCGCTTTCGCCCGAACAGTTTTTTCAAGATGGGATGCTGAACGTCTTTTTATATCGAAAAATTGGCCGTTCTCAATTTTTGCGATTGAAGAAATTTTTTTCAAATGAAACGATTGAACATGAATCTTATAAAGAAGTGACAAGATCATGGCCGGAAGTGTTCTCTTCTTCACCGTCTGCCGTTATGGATTCGGAAGCACTTTCCGATAGCCAATCTGAAACGGGGGAAGAATTTTTAAAAAGACCGGAAAATCCCGGACTTGCACTGAATGACGAACAATTCGATTTTCAGCTTTTGGAAAGCGGATTGAAAAGTGTCATGGTGCCGAAACAAACGCTTACTCCGCAAGTGAAAGAGACGATTTTGAAGTTATCCCATCTATATGGCATCAATGAATTGGAAATGAAGAATATTCTTTTAAGCGCATTGGATGAGAACGATGAGGTGAATATTGATCAATTACGAAAATCAGCCAGAGATTGGTACCAGTTGAGGGTAAATCCTGAACTTCCGGAACTAGTGGATTTAGTGCAGCCTCCCGTATTGCGAACCGAAACAAAAGGAGACAGCCCTGAAGATGAGTTGATTGTATATTTAGAAACCACTTCCCCACGACAGCTGTTGATTGACATATCGGGAAGTATGCCTTCTAAAGCCGATTTGCAGGCGATTGAAGAGATTATGTTCCAGCAAAAGCTCTCGCCGGGAGTCGTGAATGTTTTGATCCAGTACGTATTGTTAAAAACAGATATGAAATTGTCAAAGACTTACTTGGAGAAAGTGGCCGCTCATTGGGCGCGAAAGAAGATCAAGACGGTAAAAGAAGCGTTGGAATTGGCCAAAAAAGAACATCGCCAATATTTGGAGTGGGCGAATCAGAAAAAGACAACAAACCAAACAAACCAAATGAAAAAAAAGCCCGTCCGTATCGAAAAGCTGCCTGATTGGTTTCAAGAATACGAATCGAAAAAATCAGCTTCGAAGGAAGAGGACGAAGATTTTGACTTTGAGGCGGAAAAACGGAAGCTGGAAGAAAAGTTAAAGAATAGAAAAACGGCGGGAGGTGAACATAAATGAAACGTATCCAAGATTCAATAAAACGGCTTCGTTCGCCCGATTTTCATAAACGGTACCAGGCGGTGCGCAAGGATATCTTGGAAAGTCCAGATGTTTTCGACTTTTTGGAAAAGCATCGAGACGAAGTGGATTCGGAACTTTTGGATAAAAGTTTAGGGAAATTGTATGAATATATAACCCAAAGTAAAGGTTGTCAAGGCTGCCCCGATTTAAGCCAATGCAGAAATATAATGCAGGGGTATGAACCTGTGCTGGTCATGGGAAAGGGCAGCATCGATATCGAATACAGACGCTGCCAAAGAAAAATCATCTTGGATGAGCAGCGAAAAACAGAAAAATTGATTCAAAGCATCTATGTTCCGAAAGAAGTGTTGAAGGCTTCCTTTGAGACGTTCGATTTCAATACTCCGGGACGAATTAAAGCGCTCAAATATGCCGAAGAATTTGTTGCGGGCTATCATACTCAAAAGCAACAGAGGGGTTTATATTTGTACGGGCATTTTGGCGTTGGAAAATCTTATTTGTTGGGAGCAATCGCCAACGAGTTGGCAAATGTCGGTGTTCCCTCGTATATTGTTTATTTCCCTGAGTTTGTCAGAGAAATGAAGCAGTCACTCAATGACCACTCCATCAATGAAAAACTCGATATGATTAAAAAAACACCGGTTCTTATGCTGGATGATGTCGGGGCAGAATCCGTGTCCAGCTGGATGCGAGATGATATTCTGGGCCCCATTCTTCAATACCGCAGTTTAGAAAAACTGCCGACATTTTTCAGCTCCAATTTTGATTATGATGAACTGGAGTTTCATTTTTCTCATTCGCAAAGAGGAGAAGAAGAGAGGTTGAAGGCTGCTAGAATTATGGAACGAATCAAATTTTTGACCATTGCCGTAAAATTGGATGGTCCTAATAGAAGAGAAAGGTAGGAACGATGTTTTAACAAGCGAAGGCATCTTTTTTTAAAAGAAGCGATGCAATCCTTGTTTCTCCTCTCCAATAATCATCTTCTCAAAGCCACAAGCTGCAAAGGAGCTTTCCTTCTTGTGGTTTCTTTTTTTCTAAATGAACGATACCCCTCGCTAGATATGCTTATGAAAGAAATGAATGTCCAAAACAAAGCTCTGTCTTTTTTTTACGAACATCAAAGCAAGAAAGTTTATTCTAAAACCATATGGTTCCCCATATATATGAAATAGAAAGTTCTCGGACAAGGGGGGTCCATCTTGATTGAGATTTTATTTTCCAATCAGCTTGATGCTTTCAAATGGAGCGAGTTCTCGAAGAAAAATCATGTGGAAGTGGAGCTGCAGCAAAAGCAAAAGCGATTTTCCACCGCTTCATATTTCGTTCGCCATCCGCAAAAGACATGGAATTCGGGTTCGATTTGTACGGTGTTTATAGAATTTATGTTGGAATGGAAACGAATCCAATGGGCAAAACAATTATTAGAAACTACTTATTGGTATAAGGACGAAGAAGAAAGCCGGCGAATTCTAGAAATAGTTTGTGATATGTTTTCCGGTGAAAGAAAGGAACTGATCCAACTGTTGGAAGAGTTTCTCGAAGTGCCGTTTTTGCAAGATTCCTTTCTTTCTTTGCAAGAAAGAGAATCTCATGTTCATTTTGATGGGTTCGCAAAATTTCGGCTCAAGCCGTTTTTGGATCGAGTTGGCCGATACGTGGAACTGGCCATTGATGAATTTAAAATGGAGCAGGAATATCAAGTATTCATTCATATGCAACGGGAATTTTTGCGAAAGAAAGAACAGCAAATCCCCATGTTAAGAGTGTATTTACACGAAAATGAACCGATCTTTTACGATGAGAGCTTTCAAAGGCTTCGGCAAGATGACTTATTGAAAGTCATGGATAAACGGTTGTTAGTGAACCGTCCGCTGACGGTAGATTCCTTTACATTAGTGCCGTTATTATCGCTTGCACCAAGTATCATTCGACTTTACACGGATGCAGCGGAATCAGGGCTTTCTAGGACGATTCAAAATATTTTTGAAGAGAGAGTGACTGTGCTCCCTGCTCGTCAATTTTGGGAAGAACAATGGGAGACGGAGTCAAAAGATGCAGCCAATTAACAATTTATCGTCCAGATCTTGATTTTGTATGGAAAAACCCCTATAATATCGTACATACAAGAATATACTGCACAAGGTTATGATAAGGACATGAGCGTTCTATGACGGTTTTTCAGAGAGGAAAAGCGAGGCTGAAACTTTTCCAACACGGATAGAATGCTTACCCCCTTTAAACCGCAGCCAGGAACGGCAGATAGCTGCTCAGTATTGGCTTGACGGCTGCAGCCGTTATCTGATCTGGAGCCGATTTTTTTGCTCTCATAATGGCAAAAAATTCGGGAAAGCAGGGTGGAACCGCGACGGACAACCTCGCCCCTCATGAGAGGGACGGGGTTTTTTTGTTGGCCAAAAAGCGGCTTTATCTCAGAGCGAAATGGGATACCATCGAACTGATTCACCAGCTTTAGAAGGCAGAACTGTGATAATGAAAGGAGAATTAAGCCAATGTTCTCCGTTCATTCGTCCCGTATGAGCGAGAATGAATACGGTGCATGGAATCATCCTAGTAAAAAATATCATGGGAATAAGGAGTGAATGGACAAATGTCAAACATGTTGAAAATTACCTTTCCTGATGGAGCTGTAAAGGAGTTTCCAGAAGGAATTACAACGGAAGAGATCGCATCTTCCATCAGCCCCGGACTCAAAAAGAAAGCCATTGCCGGCAAGCTTGACGGGAAGCATTTGGATTTGCGTACACCGATCAAAACGAGCGGTGCCATTGAAATCGTTACTCCTGATCAGAAGGATGCGCTGGATATTCTTCGCCATAGCACAGCACATTTAATGGCGCAAGCGATTAAACGGCTGTATAAAAATGTGAAATTAGGTGTTGGCCCTGTTATCGAAGACGGCTTCTATTACGATGTCGATTTGGAAGAGCCGCTGACCCCTGAAGACTTGCCAAAAATAGAAAAAGAAATGAAGAAAATTGTGAAAGAAAACTTGGAGATTGTACGCAAAGAAGTCACACGGGAAGAAGCGAAGCGAATTTACGAAGAAATCGGCGATGAGTATAAATTGGAATTAATTGATGCCATTCCGGAAGGAGAAACGGTTACCCTTTATGAACAAGGGGAATTTTTTGACCTGTGCCGCGGTGTCCATGTCCCTTCCACTGGAAAAATCAAAGAATTTAAGCTCTTAAGCATTGCCGGAGCGTACTGGCGCGGCGATAGCAACAATAAAATGCTGCAGCGGATTTATGGAACGGCCTTTTTCAAAAAAGAAGATTTAGAGCATCATCTTCAAATGTTGGAAGAAGCGAAAGAGCGCGATCACCGAAAGCTAGGCAAAGAATTGGAGCTGTTTATGAATTCGCAAAAGGTGGGACAAGGCTTGCCGTTGTGGCTTCCTAACGGGGCGACGATCCGACGCGTAATAGAGCGCTATATTGTAGACAAGGAAGAAAGTCTTGGCTATCAGCACGTCTATACGCCTGTATTAGGCAGTGTCGATCTTTATAAAACAAGCGGCCACTGGGATCATTATCAAGAAAATATGTTTCCTGTCATGAAAATGGACAATGAAGAATTAGTGCTTCGTCCAATGAACTGTCCTCATCATATGATGATTTTCAAAAACGGCATTCACAGTTATCGAGAACTGCCGATCCGAATTGCAGAATTAGGTACGATGCACCGCTATGAACTTTCAGGTGCGCTGAGCGGATTGCAGCGTGTACGCGGAATGACATTGAATGACGCTCATATTTTCGTTCGTCCTGATCAAATTAAAGACGAATTTAAACGCGTCGTTCGCCTCATTTTGGAAGTGTATAAAGATTTCGGCTTGAATGAGTATTCTTTCCGTCTTTCGTACCGAGATCCTGAGGATAAAGAAAAATATTATGATGATGACGAAATGTGGGAAAAGGCTCAAGGCATGCTGAAAGAAGCGATGGAAGAACTCGGTCTGAATTATTATGAAGCAGAAGGAGAAGCTGCTTTCTATGGTCCGAAATTGGATGTCCAAGTTCGAACTGCACTAGGCAAAGATGAAACTCTTTCTACTGTTCAGCTCGACTTCTTGCTGCCAGAACGCTTCGACTTAACGTACATCGGCGAAGATGGCAAGCCACATCGGCCGGTTGTCATCCACCGCGGAGTCGTTTCTACAATGGAGCGCTTTGTGGCCTTTTTAATAGAAGAATATAAAGGAGCATTCCCAACTTGGCTCGCGCCGGTCCAAGTAAAAGTCATTCCAGTTGCGGCCGATGCGCATTTTGATTACGCAAAAACCGTACAAGAAAAACTTCGGGCAGAAGGAATTCGTGCGGAAATAGACGACCGTGATGAAAAAGTGGGCTATAAAATCCGGGAGGCTCAAGTCCATAAAATTCCGTATATGCTCGTAGTCGGCGATCAAGAAATAGAAAACAAAACCGTTAACGCCCGCAAGTACGGTGAAAAACAATCCGAAACCATCCCGTTTGAGCAATTCATTCAAATGATTAAAGATGAAGTTAGCCGACGTTCAGCGAAATAATAGTATCGAAAGAAACGGAGGGATCCTCCGCTTCTATAGATGTTCTTGTTGAATCAATCCTTGTTCTTTTGAAAAAAGCTTGCTTTTGTGAAAGGTCTTTGTTATGATTGAGTTCGTGATCGCTTTTGTAAATAATTTGACCAATACTTAAAGATATGATATAGTTTGTAGCGATAATTGAATAGAATACACGTGAAGAACAAGCAGAAGCAAGCCCGCTTCTCACCTGAACTGACGCCTATAAGCTGTTGGCAGGTTAAACGGAGTCAATCTAATCTTTGGTTTGATCCATATTTATGCGGGTACTCTGTATACCCGCATTTTTTTGTGCTTTTCCCGACTCCTAAACCCTTTCTGTAGCTTGTTTTTGACAAGGTGTATTCCCTGAAAAATTTTTGGAGGTGGCTCATTATTAGCAAAGACATGATCGTAAACGAGGGCATTCGTTCTCGTGAAGTCCGTCTCATCGACCAAAACGGCGAGCAATTGGGCATTAAATCAAAAAATGAAGCTTTAGAAATTGCGGCCCGCGCCAACCTCGACTTAGTCCTGGTTGCTCCAAATGCCAAACCGCCTGTTGCCCGAATTATGGACTACGGCAAATACAAATTTGAGCAGCAGAAAAAAGAGAAAGAAGCCCGCAAGAAACAAAAAGTTATTAACATCAAGGAAGTACGCCTTAGCCCGACGATTGAAGAGCATGATTTTAATACAAAGCTTCGCAATGCCCGCAAGTTTTTAGAAAAGGGCGATAAAGTGAAAGCGTCTATTCGTTTTAAAGGACGCGCCATCACGCATAAAGAGCTGGGACAAAAGGTGCTTGATCGTTTTGCTGAATCCTGTGATGATGTGGCGACAGTCGAAACGAAGCCGAAAATGGACGGTAGAAGCATGTTTATTGTTCTGGCGCCAAAATCTGAAAAGTAACCACTTGATAGGAGGAATTCAAAATGCCAAAAATGAAAACTCACCGTGGCGCTGCAAAGCGTTTTAAAAAGACTGGTTCTGGGAAATTAAAACGTTCTCACGCTTACACTAGCCACTTATTTGCTAACAAATCTACGAAACAAAAACGGAAACTTCGCAAATCTGCTATTGTATCAAGCGGAGATTTTAAACGGATTCGTCATATGCTTGACAACCTTAAATAAGAATAATAAGAGTTTTTAGGAGGGAAATAATATGGCACGCGTAAAAGGCGGTACAGTAACTCGCAGACGTCGCAAAAAAATTCTAAAACTGGCAAAAGGTTATTATGGTGCAAAGCACACTTTATATAAAGTTGCTAATCAACAAGTAATGAAATCCTATATGTATGCTTACCGGGATCGTCGTCAAAGAAAACGCGATTTCCGTAAGCTATGGATTACACGTATCAACGCTGCTGCAAGATTGAACGGACTTTCTTACAGCCGTTTAATGCACGGCTTAAAACTTGCCGGTATTGAAGTAAACCGTAAAATGCTGGCTGATCTTGCGGTAAACGATGAAAAAGCATTTGCTCAATTAGCGGATACTGCCAAGGCACAACTTCGAAAATAAGAAAAAACATTCAACACCCATTCTGGCAAAAAAAGAATGGGTGTTTTGTTTTTTATGAATACTTGTTGTTTTATGTTTTTTGCCAATCAGATCCAGAATGCGGCCTATTTCGTCTGTAGATAGAACACAATCTTTTCGCTTTAGAACGAAAATACTGTCATACTCGCTTCTTTGATATAATGACGAAGAAGAGAATAGGAAAGGGGTCAGACGATGAACCTGTCAAAATTATATGACATGCAAAAAGCACTGGACCAATATATTGAACAAGAAAATCATGTCGCGAATGAAAATTTGCTTCATCACAAGCTTCTTGCGCTTTTAGTCGAATTGGGAGAACTTGCGAATGAGACAAGATGTTTTAAATTTTGGAGCAAAAAAGGGCCAAGTGAAAAAAAGATCATTTTGGAAGAATATGTAGACGGGATTCATTTTCTGTTATCGATCGGCTTGGAGCTTGGGTTTGACTCTTTTACTCAAATCAAAGAGCCTTCTTCATCTTCCAGCGATTTAACGGACCAATTTCTAGCTGTTTACGAGGCTTTTCATCGTTTGAAAAAGGAAAAAACATTGCCTTCTTATGAAAAGGCATGGGAGGAATACGTTCTTTTGGCAAACATGTTAGGCTTTTCAACAGAAGATATAGAGCGTGCATACATGGAGAAAAATGAAGTAAATTATAAAAGGCAGCGAGAAGGATATTAGGTGAAAGTTTTGTATTGTTTTCCATTTTTCTATATAATCTAGAAGATAGAGCCTATGAAAAAAGGAGGGCGTCCCATGCCGAAATTGGATGAAACGTTAACAATGCTAAAAGAGCTAACTGACGCGAAAGGGATCCCGGGAAATGAACGGGAAGTACGCGAAGTCATGAAGAAATACATAGAGCCATTATCGGATGAAATCACCACTGATCATCTTGGAAGCTTAATTGCGAAAAAAGTGGGGAACGAACAAGGGCCTAAAATTATGGTCGCCGGCCATTTAGATGAAGTCGGTTTTATGGTGACGCAAATTGACAAGAATGGCTTTTTGCGCTTTCAAACAGTCGGTGGGTGGTGGTCCCAAGTCATGCT
>JADBKC010000111.1 GCA_014896555.1 Caryophanales bacterium
TAACGAAAGCTGCGGAGCCTCTTCAAGCTTATCAACAGGTGAAAACATTATGGAATGATGGCACACAGCCTGTTGTTTCAAATTCTCGTCTATAAGAGCTAGCAGAAAAAGGATAGTTTAATTGGAAGGAGAACGATCATATGCAGAACGATCACACACTAAGTAAAAGAATGGCAGAACAGCTGCTCAATATTGAAGCCATCTATTTGCAGCCAACAGATCCATTTACATGGTCCTCAGGGATAAAATCGCCCATATATTGCGATAATCGCCTTATCCTTTCTTACCCGGCGCTTCGGAAAGAAATTGCGAAAGGACTCGTTTCCTTGATTAAAGAGCATTTTTCGGAAGTACAATGCATTGCAGGAACAGCGACAGCAGGCATTCCCCATGCGGCTTGGGTGAGCGATCTTCTCGATTTGCCTATGTGCTATGTTCGTTCGAAAGCGAAAAGCCACGGAAAAGGGAAGCAAATAGAGGGCAAAGTACAACCGGGCGTTAAAACGGTGGTCGTGGAAGACTTAATTTCCACAGGAGGAAGCGCTATTGAAGCGGCTAACGCCTTAAGGGAAGCAGGATGCGAGGTGCTTGGAATTGTGTCGATTTTTACTTATGAACTTGAAAAAGGAAAGAGGATGCTTGAAGAAGCCAATTTAAAAGCTTATAGTTTAAGCAACTATTCAGCGCTAATGGAAGTCGCCCTCGAAAAAGGGGCGATTCACTCTACGGATTTAGAAACTCTCCGTCAATGGCGGGAAAATCCTGAGCATTGGCCAACGGTGCAATCGTAATACATAGATAAAAAATAGGGAAGAGAATGACTCTTCCTTATTTTTTTAATTTCACCACTAAATCAGGATCTGGTGTAATATAAATCGTTTGCTGATTTTCATAGATGACAAACCCGGGTTTTGAACCATTCGGTTTTTTGACATAACGTATTTTCGTATAATCTACGGGCACCGAACCGGAATGTTTTGCTTTGCTGAAATAGGCGGCTAGGTTCGCGGCTTCCAAAAGTGTTTCGTCAGATGGGTTCGTATGGCGAATCACAACATGGGAGCCGGGAATGTCTTTTGTGTGCAGCCAAATATCATCTCGTCGGGCGAGTTTCGTTGTGACATAATCATTTTGTTTATTGTTTTTGCCGACCAGTATGATCGTTCCGTCGCTGGCTGTGTAAGTATCGATCATTGGTATGTCTTTTCCTTGTTTTCGCTTCGCTTTCGATTTCATTCGCAAATAGCCTTCTTCCTCTAATTCTTCGCGAATTTCTTCGATGTCTTTTGGAGATGCGGATTCAAGCTGCTGAAGCAAATTTTCAAAGTATTGAATTTCTTGCTTTGTCTTATCGATTTGCTCGTTAACAACGACCAATGCATGCTTCGCTTTTTGATACTTCGAAAAATAGGCCTGTGCATTTTCCGATGGGCTCTTTTGCGGATTCAGCGGAATAGTGACCTTTCCTCCATTTTCATCATAATAATTGATCACTTCAATTTCCGTCATCCCTTTTTGAACGGCATACAGATTGGCGGTCAGCAATTCGCCGAGTATTTGATAATCATCAGCATTTTTCGCTTTTTGGAAAGTTTTTTCCAGTTTTTTCAGTTTCGTTATATTTTTTTCTAATTCATTTTTCACTAACCGTTCTAAATCACTCCCTAGCTGTTTAACTCGGTCCCTCTCCGCTTTGCCAAAATAAAAGCGGTCTAAAAGCGTGCTAAGGGAATGAAACGGCTGTTTAGTTCCGTTAAGATGCTCGAGATCCCTCCAATAAAAATGCTCTTTTTTATCCCCTTTCCACATCATTGGCTGAAAGCGTCCTTCTTTTAACGGCTCGAGCAGGCGGATGAAAGCAGTTGGGACTGTCGTACGGTTTGGAATTCCGGCAGCATGAAGTACTTCTTTAGCGAACAATGGAGATACGCCGGAAAAGTGCTGAACTAGCTGTTTGTCGAGTTTTCCGCCGTTAAAATCAAGGAGACGGAGCACATCCTCTTCGGTCGCCTCCAAAGGATTTAACTTGTTCTGGGAAGGCGGATATATATATTCGTTTCCAGGTAATACAGTTCGGTAACGGCTAAGGGCAGGCGTAATATGCTTAATGCTGTCTATAATTTTCTGAGTTGATTGATCCACCAGGACAATATTGCTGTGGCGCCCCATAATTTCAATGATTAATTGTTTGGAAGATAAATCACCGATCTCGTTTTTTCCTTTTACCTCAAAAATAAGTATACGGTCCAATTCTTTCTGTTTCAGTTCCTCGATAATAGCCCCTTCCAAGTGCTTTCGCAAAAGCATGCAGAACATGGGCGGTTCCTTCGGATTTTCGTACGGCTCGTCAGTCAGCTGCACCCTGGCATAGGTAGGATGGGCAGACAAAAGCAGTTTATAGTTTTTCCCTTTGGAGCGGACGATGAGAATAATTTCGTTTTTATAAGGTTGATGGATTTTCGTAATTCTTCCGCCAGTGAGTGTCTTTTTCAACTCCATCATCATTGCTCGGGTAAATAATCCGTCAAACGACATAATGAAACATCCTTTTCTTTATATGATTTAAGTTTCTTGTAAGAGCTGATTTTTCATGAATCTTTTTTAGTATAATGGAAAGTCTCATTGAGTGGTTGTTAGAAAACTATGTAAGGGGATTATATAAAAT
This sequence comes from Caryophanales bacterium, assembly GCA_014896555.1. Classification (GTDB taxonomy): domain Bacteria; phylum Bacillota; class Bacilli; order Bacillales; family DSM-4216; genus Bacillus_O. The sequence continues at coordinate 2,666 of JADBKC010000111.1, forward strand.
CCATCATCCCCTCCTTGTTCTCCCGCAATCACATCATCAAGCGGGAAAAGTGTTCTTTTCTTATAAATCATATCATTTTTTTGGACGAGTCTGAATAACCTTGCTATAAGAGCGACGTTTAAGGGGGAGAGTGTGATAGAGAAATGAAATTCTATGAGATGGAGAAGCCAGATATAGAAAAACAATTGAATGTCAATCTGGAAAAGGGATTGAACTCAAAAGAAGTAGAAAAACGGAGAAAACAATTCGGCATAAATGAATTGGAAGAAGGGGAATCCCAGTCCGCGTTTAAATTGTTTATTTCTCAGTTTAAAGATTTTATGATATTGGTTTTACTGGCAGCTACCTTGGTGTCTGGATTGATGGGGGAGTACATGGATGCGATCGCCATTATTGCCATCGTGATCGTGAATGGATTTCTTGGCTTTTTTCAGGAACGTAAAGCCGAACAATCTTTGCAAGCATTAAAGGAACTATCTGCTCCCAAAGTAAATGTGCTCCGGAACGGTGAATGGATGAAAATTCCTTCAAAAGAGCTCGTGATCGGGGACGTGATGAAATTTGAAAGCGGAGACCGAATTGGTGCCGACGTCCGTATTTTAAAGGCGAATAACTTAGAATTGGAAGAGTCCGCTTTAACAGGAGAATCGGTCCCTGTACCTAAAATCGCTGAATCGATTCAGGGGGAACATGTAAATATCGGAGATTTAGAGAATATGGCTTTCATGGGGACAATGGTTACTAAAGGAAATGGAATAGGAATCGTTACAGCGGTTGGCATGAATACAGAAATGGGAAAAATTGCCGATTTGCTCCAAAACGCTGAAACTCTTTCCACCCCACTCCAAATACGGCTGGAACAGTTGGGAAAAGTATTAATCGCCGCTGCTTTGCTTTTAACGGCTTTGGTGGTGGTCATCGGGATTTTACAAGGTCATGGCTTCTACGAAATGATATTTGCGGGTGTGTCGCTGGCGGTAGCAGCGATTCCGGAAGGGCTTCCAGCCATTGTGACAGTCGCTTTGTCATTGGGTGTTCAGCGGATGATCAAAAAACAGGCCGTTGTCCGCAAATTGCCGGCAGTCGAAACGCTCGGATGCGCATCTGTTATTTGTTCCGATAAAACAGGGACGATGACGCAAAATAAAATGTCCGTGACCCACTTATGGTCAAATGGAAAAACGTGGATCGTAAGCGGAACAGGTTTTTCACCGAATGGAGAATTTTTTGAAGATGGCGTCCAGATCATACCCCAACGGGAAAAAAGTCTTTATCAGCTGCTGACATTCGGACTTTTATGCAATCATGCTGAGTTAAAGCAAGACAAGAGTGATTTTTTTATTGACGGCGACCCAACGGAGGGTGCTTTATTGGTGGCGGCGATGAAAGCAGGCTTAACAAGGGAGAATTTGTCGCAACAATTCACAGTGGAACAAGAATTTTCGTTCGATTCCGTTCGAAAAATGATGTCCGTTGTTGTGAAAGATCAAAGCGGACAGCGTTTTGTCATCACCAAAGGAGCACCGGACGTGTTGATCCAAAAGTGTTCGTCGATTCTATGGGACGAGAAAAAGGTAAGGTTTTCGCATGATCATAAAAAGATTGTAGACAATGTGATCCGTGATTTTGCTGACATGGCTCTCCGCAATATTGCGGTTGCTTATAAGCCGCTAAAGGAGAGGGAATCAGCAATTCAAAGTGTGGAAGAAGCAGAAAAAGACCTTATTTTTATTGGCATTGAAGGAATGATTGATCCGCCTCGGCCGGAAGTCAGACAAGCCATCAAAGAATGCCGGGAAGCAGGCATTAAGACCATCATGATTACAGGAGACCATGTGATGACAGCTAAAGCGATTGCTAGGCAGTTAGGGATTTTCGATAACCGCTCCAAAGTGGTCAGTGGTCAGGAACTGAATCAAATGTCTATCGCTGAACTGGAAGAAATAGTTCAACATACAGCCGTTTTTGCAAGAGTTTCTCCAGAACATAAATTAAAAATAGTCCGAGCTCTCCAAAATAATGGCCATATTGTAGCTATGACGGGAGATGGCGTCAATGACGCACCTGCCATCAAAGCAGCAGATATCGGTATTGCCATGGGGATTTCTGGTACAGATGTGGCCAAGGAAGCTTCTTCCCTTGTACTCATGGACGACCATTTTGCCACCATTAAATCAGCGATCCAAGAAGGAAGAAATATATATGAAAATATTCGCAAGTTTATTCGCTATTTATTAGCTTCCAATGTCGGGGAAATTTTAGTGATGCTATTTGCCATGATTTTAGCCTTTCCGCTTCCGCTAGTCCCGATTCAAATATTATGGGTCAACTTAGTGACGGACGGACTTCCTGCAATGGCACTCGGACTGGACCATCCGGAAGAAGATGTGATGAAGCGGAAACCGAGAAACCCAAAAGAAGGAGTGTTTGCTCGTGGTCTTGGGTGGAAAGTTTTGTCCAGAGGATTTTTAATTGGCGCTGTCACTATCATCGCTTTTATCGTCGCCCGAAAACAGCATCCGGAAAATTTAGCTTATGCTCAAACGATTGCTTTTGCCACGTTAACGCTTTCTCAACTGATCCATGTATTTGATTGTAGAAGTGAACATTCGATTTTTTCCAGAAATCCGTTTGAAAATCGTTGGCTCGTAATGGCTGTTCTCTCATCAGCTGTTCTGTTGCTTTCGGTCATCTATATTCCTTCGCTTCAGCCAATTTTCCAAACCGTCACCCTTCCTCCCAGGGAATGGCTGCTTATATTAGGGCTAAGTGCTTTACCGACATTTCTTTTGGCAGGCTCTATTTATACAAGAAAAAGAAAATGATTTATGATATAATCCAAAAGGTATCAGGGGATTACTCCTCTATACCTTTTCTTTTTGCAGAAAGACGTATATCTTAAATGGACCCTTTTTCATCATGTCAATATATGCAGTTGACTGAAGGTTGCGTTCGTTTGTCAGCGCTGTCCAAAAAATGTACATCAAGAATGAATAGAGCGGGTCCAGAAGATTGCCTTTTGGATGAAAGATATCTAGGGGAGTGAATGGGACTATTTAGGAAATGCTCTCCTTTTAGATACGCTGGCACGATAGAGAAATTCATAGTTGGATAGGATGTGAAACCGATGGTTGTTAGCATGACAGGCTTTGGAAGAAGCAAAGCAGAGTCTGCTCAGCATGCGGTTACGGTTGAAATGAAATCAGTGAACCACCGCTTTTGCGAGTTTACGATACGCATGCCCCGACAGTTATTAAAGCTGGAAGATAAAATCAAAAAATATGTAGGACAATACATAAAACGCGGGCGTGTTGAAATTTTTGTCATCATCGAAGGAGCGGGGGCTCTTCAACGGAGGATACATGTTGACTGGAATTTGATTGAGGATTATTATCAATTCATAAAAAAAATAAAAGACAAATATCAGTTAAAGGACGAAATCCAAATCAGCGACTTTCTTCGCAAAGATGAATTAATTACGATAGAAGAAAGAGAAGAAGGAAATGAGGAACTTGAAAAACTTGTTTTTCAAACGATAGAAGAAGCTGTTCGAAATTTGATGGAAATGCGTTTATTAGAAGGGGAACAGCTTGAAAAAGATTTGCTGATTCAATTAAATAAAATTCAGGCGGTCATTAAAAAAATTCAGTCTCTTGCACCAAAAGTATCCAAGCTTTATCAAGAACGCCTTGAAAAGAAAGTAAAAGAAGCTGTGTCCAATAACGAGGTGGATGAAGCCAGAATTTTATCGGAAGTGGCTATTTTGGCTGATAAAGCGGATATTAATGAGGAATGTGTGAGATTAGCCAGCCATATAAAGCAATTTTCACAGCTTTTAGAGAAAGATGAACCGATCGGCAGAAGGCTTGATTTCATTATTCAAGAAATGAACCGAGAAATCAATACGATTGGTTCCAAAGCAAATGACTCAGAGATCGCGGCAAATGTCATTGAATTAAAAAGCTGTTTAGAAAAAATGAAAGAACAAGTCCAAAATATTGAGTAATAGTTCAGAACTTCTACGTTCAAAATCAAACATTGATTGGAGGAGCCGCATGTCCATCAGGCTGATTAATATTGGGTTTGGAAATATTGTTTCTGTCAATCGAATCATTTCCATAGTGAGTCCTGAATCGGCCCCGATTAAGAGGTTGGTTCAGGAAGCCCGCGAAAAAGGTTCATTAATTGACGCTACATACGGGAGAAGGACTAGGGCCGTGATCATTATGGATAGCGGCCATATTATACTCTCAGCCGTTCAGCCCGAAACAGTCGCGCATCGAATTGTTTCAAAAGAAGAATTGGAGGAAGGATAATTTCATGAGGAAAGAAAAAGGATTGCTGATTGTCTTGTCCGGCCCGTCCGGTGTAGGAAAGGGAACGGTGCGCAAGGCGATTTTTTCAGACCCAAATGTTGAATTCGAATACTCGATCTCCATGACGACTAGACAGCCTCGGGAAGGAGAAGTAGACGGTGTAGATTATTTCTTTAAAACCCGCGATCAATTCGAACAGTTGATAAAGGAAGGGAAGCTGCTTGAATATGCGGAGTATGTAGGGAATTATTACGGAACTCCGATTGATTATGTGAAAGAAACATTAGAAGCGGGAAAAGACATCTTTCTGGAAATCGAAGTGCAAGGTGCCAAACAAGTGCGTGAAAAAATTCCCGACGGCTTATTTATTTTCCTTGCGCCGCCAAGCCTTTCCGAACTGTATAATCGCATCGTGAATAGAGGAACAGAAGATGATGAACGAATTCGCGGCCGAATGGAAAAGGCTCGCAAAGAAATCGAAATGATGGATTTATACGACTATGTAGTGGAAAATGATGAAGTAGAAAAGGCATGCGAACGCATTAAAGCCATCGTTATTGCCGAGCATTGCCGACGTGAAAGAGTACAGCATCATTATAAAAAAATGTTGGAGGTAGAATAATATGCTTTATCCATCGATTGATTCTTTATTAAAGAAAATTGATTCCAAATACTCACTTGTCAGCATTGCTGCCAAGAGAGCACGCCAATTGCAAGATCATCCTGAAGATGAACTCTTGGATTCTTATGTGTCGCAAAAATTTGTCGGTAAAGCACTGGAAGAAATTGATGCCGGATATTTAACATTAAAAGAAAAAACAGAAGGCGCAACTTACTCCGATGAAGGATAACAACCTTATTAGGTTGTTATTTTTTCTTAATCAGAAAAGTCGAGTCGCAATATCGGTTTTCATTCGTACGAAACGGGAAATAGGCTAGTTGTTTATGCCGGGACGGGAATTTTATAAAATTTAAAAGGTCGCTTTGACCTAAAAGCGCTAATCAACGATTTTATTTCCGATACAGTGCCTTTTGCTTTATTCTCTATCCTGAATGTTTCGTCTACAGCGGCAAGTCAAAAAACAGTGGTTTTCTATCAAATAGCAGTAGAATGTAGAGAGAAGGGGGTTTCATAATGTTGAAGGGGAAAAACATCTTACTATGCGTTACAGGTGGAATTGCCGTTTACAAAGCAGCGGTATTGACCAGTAAATTAACGCAGGCGGGGGCTTCTGTAAAAGTCATTATGTCGAACGGAGCTCAAAAATTTGTCACGCCCTTAACGTTTCAAGCGCTGTCTAGAAACAATGTTTATACAGATACATTTGATGAAAAGCATCCCAAATCGATCGCCCATATTGACCTTGCTGATTGGGCCGATCTCATTATCGTGGCGCCGGCAACAGCGAATATCATCGGAAAACTTGCCAACGGCATAGCGGATGATATGATTTCGACGACTTTGCTTGCTGCCACTGCTCCTGTGTGGATAGCGCCGGCCATGAACGTCCATATGTACGAGCATCCTGCGGTGAAGCGAAATGTTGAACGTCTGCAATCTTACGGTTATCAATTTGTAGAACCAAATGAAGGTTATTTGGCTTGCGGATATGTAGGAAAAGGAAGGATGGAGGAACCGGAGAACATTGTCAAGTTGATTAGCTCTTATTGGGAAAAAGAAAAAAATCAGCCTTTGAAAGGAAAGAAAGTCATTATCACAGCGGGGCCGACACGCGAAATTTTGGATCCTGTCCGCTTTTTTTCCAACCGTTCTAGCGGAAAAATGGGATACGCCTTGGCGGAAGAGGCCCATCAATTAGGAGCCGAGGTAACGCTTATTTCCGGCCCGGTTTCGTTAAATCCGCCGACCGGTGTGAA
>JADBKC010000112.1 GCA_014896555.1 Caryophanales bacterium
CTCCGCGAAAAACAGACTAGCATTTCAAAAAAAAAGATGATATTATAGAAAAGTCGTATGGAAAATGAGACTTGCTTTGAGGTTTGGAGGGAAAAAAATGCGCGTAAACATCACTTTAGCATGTACGGAATGCGGTGATCGTAATTATATTTCTACGAAAAATAAGCGTAATAATGCCGATCGTCTTGAGCTTAAAAAATATTGCCCAAGAGAAAAACGCGTCACTTTGCACCGCGAAACAAAGTAAGCAGCAGGCTACTCCCTGCTGTTTTTTTATGCTATAAATAGAGACAAGTAATGGAAACTGAAGCGGTTGAAAAGGGGAGGATGGTTTGGACAAAAAGGAATGGAGAAAGAAGATGAAAAATACATTGTCATCTCTTTCCAAACAAGAGTATGAACAGTATTCGTACCGCATTTCTAAGTCATTGTTTTCAACAAAAGAGTGGCAGGAGGCGACTGTTGTTGGTGCAACGGTTTCAATTGCTCCGGAAGTGGATACGTGGCAGGTGATCCGCGAAGCGTGGAATCAAAAAAAGATAGTGGCTGTTCCTAAATGCCTTCCCAATGAAAAAAGACTCCAGTTTCATACATTAACTTCCTTTCTGGAATTGGAAACTGTTTATTACGGATTATTTGAACCGATTCCAAAAAAGACGGTGAAGATGGACCCAGCAGATATCGATCTTCTCCTTGTCCCGGGACTTGCTTATATGGATAATGGCTATCGATTAGGTTTTGGCGGCGGCTACTATGATCGATTTTTGAAACTACATAGGAAGAAAACGGCGTCATTGGCCTTCTCTTGTCAAATCGTTTCTCAATTGCCTGTAGAATCTCACGATATTCCTGTACAAAAAATCATCACGGAAGAAAGGATCATAGAATGTGACAGCATTTGACAGTTTCGTGATGACCGTAATTATTCTTGTTAGTTTGGCGGGCGTTTATGGAAAGGCCTTATCTGTTTCAGGTGGTGTCGCGGCCGTATTGACAGGTTTGACGATTTATTGGGCTGCCGATTGGAAAGGGCTCGTCGTGTTAGGCGCGTTCTTTTTCTCCTCAAGCCTCTTGTCTAAGTGGAAAGCGAAATTGAAAGAGCCATCGGAAAAACGTTTAGCGAAAGGATCCAGGCGAGATTGGCAGCAAGTATTGGCCAATGGGGGACCAGCCGTTCTTTTTCTATTGATTTACCATTTTGAAAAAGACATTCAATGGTTATGGGCTTTTATCGCCGCCATTGCCGCGGCCAATTCAGATACTTGGGCTTCAGAAATCGGGATTGTCGGAAAAAAGAAGCCTATTTCCGTGAAAACATGGAAACAAGTCGAAAAAGGTGTATCTGGTGCGGTGTCTTTCACAGGAACAGCGGGGGCTGTTGGTGGTGCGGTGTGGATTGCTTTGATCGCATACTTACTATATTCGCCCTCCCTTTTCATTACGATCGGCTTCGCCGCAGCAGGTTTTTTCGGCAATGTGTTCGATACATTTCTAGGGGCTTTCTTCCAGAGCGAATATGTTTGCCCTGTTTGCGGGATTCATACTGAAAAGCGATTTCATTGCGGAAAGAACACCATCCTTAAGAAAGGCCATCCTTTTTTTAACAATGAGACCGTCAACTTTCTTTCAAGCTTATTGGGCGGATTATTAGCATGGATGATGATATAAATGATTCATGTTTGTCTTGCAACTAAGGATTTTTATTCCTTGAAATCTTGAATGAGAAGCGGGCTGAAGAAATCCGCTGTTTCCGGCTGTTGAAATTTGTTCTATGAATGGCACTTATCAATGTGTTTTTCTTTCTATAAGGAAATTATCCTTACTAACGGGATAATTTCAACCATTGTATCGCAAATTAATCCTAGGAGGGATGATCATGAGAACAAACTGGACAAAATGGATGGGCCTAGGAGTATTGGCCGTTGTTATATACCGCTATCGTTATCGGCTGATCAATCTTGCATTGGGAAGCATAATTCTCAGAAGGGTTGTCGTCCGTCTAGTCATGCGCATTCCGGGTGTCCAAAACAGAATGATGCGTATGCTGACTCCTGATACAAGTTATAAATGAATGAAATATGGATCCTTTAAAATTCTTTACAATTGGATTGTGACTTCGCTATAGTAGAGTCATAATAGCTGCGCTCTGTTTGCGCAGCGGCTCAAAGGAATGTGATTTCATGAGTTTTCGCGAAGACTATATTTTTTGGCGCCTAGCTTATTTTTTGTTGATGGAACAAGATTATCGGCTCATGGCTATATCCGAAAACCGTCGAGAAATGTGGTTGGAAAATACAGCCAAAAAAGGAGCTGAAGTTGTCCGGTTGCTTCGTTCTGAACTGGACTGGAGCAATTGGCTCGAAAGGGATATTCAACTGACAGCAGTAAACGGGGAGAAGATCCGTAAGCGTTTCATGAGAAGAGGGCTCAATGTTGTCAGCATGTATGTATCCAAATACCCACCTGTCGATGATTATGAACATTTGTTGAAAGCACGCTATACGCTGCCTCAGGCTTCTCAAACAAACGTCACCCCCATATTGTTCGCTCAAGGTCATGAAGAAGAAGCATTTGATCAGTTGAATACGTTGTTTCAAATTGAAACTCGGGACTGGCATTTCCGCGATGTTTATGAGGAAAGCGAAGTTCAATCTCTTGAACAGCTCGTTTTGACTGGAGCTGTTCAAAAAGAAGAAAAGGATCAGAATTTGCTTGAATATGGCAACCCTTTTTTTACCTACCTTTTTATCGCTGTTCAAGTCGCCGTGTTTCTTTTGATGGAGATGAACGGCGGGAGTACGAATACGGATACGTTGATTCGGTTTGGCGCTAAGTTCAACCCGCTTATTCTCAATGGGGAGTGGTGGCGGTTTTTTACCCCCATTTTTCTCCATATTGGCCTTCTTCATTTGCTGATGAACACGATGGCATTGTATTATCTTGGAACAATGGTCGAGAAAATATTCGGAAGATGGAGGTTTTTATGGATTTATTTGTTTTCCGGTTTTCTCGGTTCAGTTGCCAGTTTTGTCTTTACTCCCAATCTGTCTGCGGGGGCGAGCGGTGCCATATTTGGCTGTTTCGGAGCTCTTTTATTTTTCGGATTTGTAAACCGTAGTTTGTTTTTTCGGACAATGGGTATGAACATGATTGTGGTGATTATCATCAATTTAATTTTCGGGTTTACTGTGCCCGGAATTGATAATTCGGGACATATTGGCGGATTAATCGGAGGATTTTTAGCTGCCGGTGTTTCCTATCTTCCGGAGCAGCGCAAATGGAGTCTTCAAGCAACGTTTTTCCTCCTTTCCTTCCTATTGACCGTTATTCTTTTATGGTCAGGATATCATGGAGGATTTGTTGCTGAAAGCTTCGATTTTGTACATCATACCATATAAACGTAAATCTGCTGATGAGAAAGGGAGCTCTAAAATATTAAGGGATGATGATTTGTTTTAATGCGACGATCTCTCCATCTTTCGTTTCAAAAACGATGTAAAGGACATTTCCTGTGTTAGAGAGAAGAATAAGCGGAATGGTGCTATCCATTGGATCCTCGATAGTGCCATTTTCTTTTTTTATTCCAAGAAAATAATGGTTATAAAGCCCTTCCCATAAACGGCCGATGATGGTCTTGGATTGGGATAAAGAAAAATGAGGGAGCTTCGTATGGCTGTAGGCAGCTAAGTCTGTCAACGGAATTTGGATAAAAGCATTCGGCTGTAGATGGTACTTTTGGAAGGCTCTTTCGGCGATCGTCTGTAATTGTTTATTTGTATATCCAGTTAAAGTTTTGGCCCATTCGATTTCGATTCGATTTTCAGGCGTCCTAAAGAGAAGTAAGGGGGTTTCGGCGGAATCAATGACAAACAATTGATCCGAAGACATTTCTTGGGCGCTTCTGATCTCATTCTTGTTAGGGTGGAGTTCAGCATAGTGAAAGGAAATAGCTTGTAGCAAAGCGGATCCGTTTCCGCTGTACTCATCTTGGACCGTGATTTTTTGTGTTTGTTCTTTCCATTTGTTTAAAGTTCCCCGCAAGCGCCCATTCACAAATAATAAGCTGATATCTTGACGCAAATAGGCCTTTTTGGAAAGAAAGGACTGAATTTCCCAGGAAACATTGTAAGCTTGATTGGTCTTTCCTGTTTTGAATTGAAGTTTCGTATAGGCAGATGGAAAATCTGCAGTAGGATGGATGGGAAAATAAATAATGCTTTCTTCTGTGTGATTCATGCTTCGAATGATGAAAAAAATGGTGATAGAACATAAGATGGCCGCCAATCCTAAATATGTTCCTTTTTTTATCACTTCGGATACCTTCTTTCCCGTTTGTCCATTACAATTTATGGGTATTTTTTCTTTTTTATGTCTTTTTTTCGTTTTTGCGATCTACGCTGCCATTGTTCTCCTCATAAACAACAGTTGTAGATTCCTTTTTTAGCCCGTGATTGGTACGATTTGTACATGTCAGATTGAAATTTTGGAAAAACTGATACTGCTGTTTTCTTTGATTACAATCTGCCCTCTATGGTTTCTCTTGTTCTTTTTGGAATCGTCCCCTATACTATTCTTAAAATGAAGTTGTCACGTGGAAAGCTGGTGGGGAAATTTGAAAACGATTTATGATATTCAACAGCTTTTAAAGCAATTTGGCACCATTATATATATTGGGGACAGACTGGCGGATTTGGAATTGATGGAAATGGAGTTAAAGGAATTATATAAATCGCAGTTAGTGGATATAAAAGACTTTCAATCCGCCATTTTGCTGCTTCGTCATGAAATTCAAAAAGAAAAAGAGAAAAGAGAGGGTTTAGGCGGATGATGGCAAAAGAAAAATGGATTGCAGCTGTTGACTTAGGAGGAACATCGATCAAACTGGCTTTTTTGAATATGGATGGGGAGATTTTAGATCATTGGGCAATCCCGACGGATCGATCATCTAAAGGCCGAAATATTGTTCCGGATATAGCGAAATCGATTTTTGAAACACTTCAGGCTAAACAGGAAACGAAAGACAGGCTATTGGGCATTGGTCTTGGTGCACCTGGCCCGATTGATTATTCTACAGGACGAATTTATAAGACCGTTAACCTAGGTTGGGAAGACGATTATCCGCTAACACAAGAACTGGAAAAAGAAACGGGATTGCCAGTTGTGATTGAAAATGATGCGAACTGCGCCGCCCTTGGAGAAATGTGGAAAGGAACAGGCAATGGAGCGGCAAATCTTGTTTGTGTTACGCTAGGCACGGGGGTTGGCGGCGGAGTCATCGCCAATGGAGATATTGTTCGGGGAGCAAAAGGAGCTGCCGGAGAAATTGGCCATATGGTCGTGGAAATCGAAGACGGATTTTCATGCAATTGTGGAAAGAAAGGATGTCTGGAAACCGTGGCCTCCGCGACAGGCATCGTTCGATTGGCCAAAATGGAGCTGGAGAGAGCGGAGAATGCTTCCGTTTTAAAAGAAAAGTTCAACGCCCATCAAGATATAAGCGCAAAAGATGTATTTGAAGCGGTCGACAGCGGCGATGAATTGGCAAAACATATCGTGGATCGAGTTGCTTTTTATTTAGGCTTTACATTTGCCAATTTAGGAAACAGCTTAAATCCTGACTATATTGTGGTGGGGGGCGGCGTTTCCAATGCTGGAAACACACTTTTGGACCCTATCCGAAAATATTTTAAACAGTATGCTTTCTTACCTGTTAGCGAATCTACAAAGATTGAACTTGCATCTCTTGGGAACAACGCCGGTGTAATCGGTGCAGGCTGGCTTGTTAAGAAAGAATTCAGCCATGAGCAAAAGTCACTATGAAAATGTCTTTCCGGTCAGCTGATGGAGAAAATCATTTTTAAGAAGTCTTGAATATCTTGCCTTAGGCGTCGCAGGACGTTCAGCCGCTGGTAAGGTCTTAATGCTTTTGCCTTTGATCAAGCAAGGGGTGAAGAACATGAAATGGCTGGTCGGAAGGAAGCTTCCGCTGACATGGGCGGCCGTTTTGCTTTTATGGATAAAGACGTTTATCGTTTATAAAACAAATTTTCATCTTTATACGGAAAATACTCTTCAAAACTGGATTTTATGGATGAATCCCCTTAGCTTTCTTTTGTTTGTTTTAGGGTTAGGGCAATTATTGAAAAAAACCAAAAATCAAATCGCTTATGAAGTGACAATCAGTTTGGTTTTGTCCTTGCTTCTATATGCAAACGTTGTCTTTTATCGCTTTTTTAACGATTACCTGACATTGCCTTTGTTATTTCAAACCAATAATTTTGGCGATTTAGGCAATAGTGTATGGGAAGAGTTTCAATGGTATGACATCTTCTTTTTTACAGATGTTATCTTGCTTTGTCTCATCGTAAAAAAGAAGCCATCCTTTATCTCTTTCCAGCCGTCCTCTAACATCTCGCGCCGCGCTTATTTTTATGTAGCGGCGTCTCTGTTGTGTCTAAATTTAGGCTTGGCAGAGATGGAAAGGCCGCAGCTGTTAACGAGGACATTTGACCGCGAAGCGCTTGTAAAAAATATCGGAATTTACTATTATGACATTTATGATATTTTGCTTCAGTCAAAATCCTCGGCTCAACGTGCGCTAGCTGACAGCAGTGACTTGTCCGATATTGAAAATTATATCCATGCGAATGATGCCAAACCAAATGACAAGTGGTTTGGCATTGCAAAAGGAAAAAATGTCATCATCATTTCCATGGAATCAATGCAAAACTTTGTCATAAACCATGAAGTCAATGGACAGGAAATCACCCCGTTTTTAAATCGCTTGATCGAAAATAGTTTGTATTTTGACAACTTTTATCATCAAACAGGCCAAGGGAAAACATCTGATTCTGAGTTTTTGCTGGAAAATTCATTGTATCCGCTAAGCAGGGGAGCTGTCTTTTTTACGAATTCAGGGAATACATACTATTCAATGGCGAAAAAGTTGAAAAATTCCGGTTATTATACAGCTGCCATGCATGCTAATAACAAATCCTTTTGGAATCGGGACATCATGTATCCAGCGCTTGGATATGATCGTTTTTACAGTGCCGACGATTACCATATAACGCCGGAAAATGTCATTAATTGGGGTTTGAAAGACATTCCTTTTTTTGATCAATCCGTGAAATTTTTGAAAGAATTGCCCGAGCCTTTTTATGCAAAGTTGATTACGTTAACGAATCACCACCCGTTTTATTATAGCCCCGAAGATCAGAAGATTAGTGAATTCACATCCAAAGATGGAACTGTCAACCGCTATTTTGTTACCGCTCGATATACGGATGAAGCAGTGAAACGTTTTTTTGAAAAATTGAAAAAGAACGGATTGTACGATCATTCTATTATTATTCTGTACGGGGACCATTACGGAATTTCTCCAAACCACAATGAGGCAATGAGCCAATATTTAGGAAGGAAAATCACTCCATTAGAAGAGGTAAAGCTTCAAAAAGTGCCATTAATTATCCATATCCCTGGAATGAGAAAAGGGATGGTCATTCATAAAACGGCGGGACAAATCGACTTGCGCCCGACTATTTTGCATTTGCTTGGAATAGAAACGAAATACGATATTCAATTTGGTCATGATCTTTTGTCTCATGATTACTCAAGGTTAGTTGTTTTTAGGGATGGGAGTTTTGTGACCAATCAATATGTCTATACACGCAATCAATGCTTTAAGCAAGAAAGCGGCAAAGAATTGAACAACCGAGCTTGCAGTCGATTCATCCAAAAAGCACAGATGGAGCTAAGTTTTTCCGATCGGATTGTGTATGGCGATTTGCTGCGTTTTTATAAAAAGAACAATTCGAAATGAAAATGGTTCTGATTGAAAACCTTGCCTGTACGAAAAGTAAAAATAGACCCATTTTTGTCTATTTTGGTATTCGGTGTATATTGGATTCATTTCATTTTTTATCCCGTCTATTAGGTGTTTTGGTGAATTTCTGTGATTCAATCGAATTTATCCACCATTTCTTAATGGTTTCATCTTATCGCTTCTCTTTCATTCGTGAGTCTTGATTTCGAACATCCATTTTTGAAAACAGATGATGTTTCCCGACACAGAATCGTTCTAGTTATTTTTCAAAATGGCAAGGAACAACTAAAGCTTGGTTGATCGCCTTTCTTTTGGGCATAACCAAATGAAGCGGTTCATACATGTGATAATAGGTTACTCGAAGGGAGAGTGCCCATTATGGAAGTGACTGTCCAAAATGGTGATACGTTTTTCCGCTACAGCCGCTTATTCTGCATTCATGAGCAGCTGATCGCTGATTCCAATCCTAGTATGGACCCTCAATGTTTGAAAATAGGGGGAAAAATTAAGATTCCAGGGTTTGTAGCAAAACGTTATCGTATAAAAAAAGGGGAAACACTTTGGCAGCTTGCAATCGAAAGATTTTTGCCGCCTGCTGCTTTGCAATCAGTCAACCCCAACATTGACCTCCAACATGTACGTCCGGGAAATGAAATTTTCTTGCCGAAACGAGTGCTAAACTTGGAAACATCCTTGGATCAACCGTACGACTCCAAACGATTAGAGGAGGAAATCAAAAGGATTGCGGCTATTTATCCGTTTGTCCGTGTTCAAAAAATCGGAGAAAGCGTGGATCAAAAACCGATATGGGAGCTAAAGATTGGGAAAGGAAATAAAAAAATTCATATGAACGGTTCTTTTCATGCGAATGAATGGATCACAACGGTTGTATTGATCACTTTTTTCAAACATTTCTTGCTGTCTTTGACAAACCACTGTTTTTTCCACGGAATTCAAGCTTATTCTCTTTATCCGCATA
>JADBKC010000113.1 GCA_014896555.1 Caryophanales bacterium
TTCATAAAAAGCGTTCATAAAAAGCGTTCATAAAAAGATGGATGGTACAATCAAGTAAGACGTGTTTATGAAAGAGAATGGTAGGAAGTTCAATAGGAAGGGGGGAGAATCGCTTCTACTGTCAGAGTCAAAAGCCATTTCTTCTGTCCACTCCTGTGTTGTTATGCAGTTTTGAACAAGGAAAGCGCTTTTTTGGTGTATGAAATAGATCATTAGTCTGTTTTTAGGAAAGCGGAAAATGTATTTGATAAGTTTTGAAGAATGTCTTAACCGCAGTTCAAGATAGGAGTGATCGGTTTTTCTACTTGATTGTTTAATAGTCGATAAGAACTATAGAACAATAAAAATGGAAAGATACTCATAATGAAACAGGACCTAAATAGGCTGCGAAGTTTCATTTATTGCGTTCTTTAAAAGATCTTTTGAATCATAATGCTAGACTCGTTTTCTTTATAAGTGGTTTGTTTAAAGGTGAATATGAAAAACCGTTATGAAAGAGGTATGAAACGTGAAGATAACACTATTCAACAATTTAAAATCAAAACTCATCGTCTCTTTTGCGATTATTTTACTAATTCCATCGATCATTGTAGGATCCTTAGCGTATAATTCGGCAAAAAATCAAATTCAAAATCAAATTTTCACAAGTGCTAATGAAAATGTAAAGCTAGTCAACACAATCATTGATAATAGCATCAAACCAAAAGTAAATGATATCGATTACTTTTCGAAAACCGTCTCCTCTCGTCTGTATAAAGGCGATGACAGTCCCGAACTTCGCAGAATTTTTCAAGAATATGTAGATTTGCATCCGGAAGTGGTGAGTATTTTTGTTGGTACTAAAAATGGGTTATACGTTCAAATGCCAAGATTTAAGATGCCTGCCGGCTATGATCCAAGACAGAGATATTGGTATATGGAAGCCATGAGCCGTAAAGGACAAGTGGTGGTAACCGACCCTGAAAAAATGGCCTCCACTGGTGAAACGGTGGTCACCATATGTAAAGCAACCAATGATGGTTCGGGTGTCGTGGCCATTAATGTAAGATTAAGTAAAATAAAAGATTTAGTGGAAAAAGTGAAGGTTGGAAAAGAAGGATATGCGTTCCTGATAGATCGCAATAAGAAGATCGTTGCCCATCCTGATATAAAATCTGGATCAAAAGCAGACAGCAGCTTTTATGATAAATTGTTTGCAAAAGATGCAGGGGAATTTCATTATACTCTGAATGGTAAAGAAAAATTATACAGTTATACAACGAATCCATTAACGGGATGGAAAGTAGTAGGAAATATGTCGACATCTGAAGTGGATGACGCAGTGGCTCCTATCTTCCATAAAACATTGCTCGTCATCATCATTTCTTCTATTCTCGGTGCCATAATGGTTTACTTTATCATCTATTCGATTCTTGCACGTCTTAGAGTATTAAAAAATAAAGCCATTACGATCAGCAGGGGCGACCTTACTGAACAAATTGAAATAAAAACTAACGACGAGATTGGCCAATTGGGACGTGCTTTTAATCAAATGCAAGAAAATCTGCGTACATTAATTCAAAAAGTGGAACTCAGTGCGGAACAAGTCGCTTCGTCCGCCGAGGAATTAACAGCAAGCGCTGAACAAACAAGTTTAGTCACTGAACAGGTTGCGTCTTCTATTCAAGAGGTGGCAAGCAATGCGGAGGCACAGACAAATGGAATTGATAAAAATGCACATTCATTAAATGAAATTTCAGCGGGAATCACAAAGATTGCCGATAATTCCATGAATGTAGCGGAACTTTCTAAACAATCAACGTTGCAGGCGGAAGAAGGGGGAAAGGCTGTACAGAAGACAGTCGATCAAATGAATTCTATCCATGAATCCGTCAAAGTGTCCGGAGAAGCTATCCAATCTTTAGCGGAACGTTCAAAACAAATTGGAAAAATATTGGATGTTATTACAGGAATCGCTGACCAAACCAATCTTCTAGCTCTAAATGCCGCCATTGAAGCAGCTAGAGCTGGCGAAGAAGGAAGAGGTTTTGCGGTCGTAGCGGATGAAGTCCGGAAATTGGCCGAGCAGTCGCAAGAGTCGGCAAAACAAATTTTTGATTTAATTCAAGGAATACAACAAGATACAGAGAACACGGTACAAATTATGGCTAAAACAACAGAAGACGTACAAGATGGATTAAAAATCTCTAATGAAACTTTTGAAAAGTTTGAAGGAATCTTAACTAGCATGAGAGAGGTTACTCCTAAAATGGAGGATGTTTCCATTACGGCGCAAAAAATATCAGCTGGAGTCCAAGAAGTTGCGGCAATGGCCAATGAATTAGCCAATATCGCGCAAAACAATGCAGCCACATCCGAAGAAGTAGCAGCTTCCACAGAAGAACAATTAGCTTCTATGGAAGAAATCTCAGCATCCGCTAAATCTCTTTCTTCTATGGCAGAAGAGTTAAAAGAGTTAATTTCCCATTTTAAATACTAAACAATTTGCATGTTGATGGATAGTAAAATCAAGAAATGGAAACGTAGTGGGGGGCCTGACCCCCTTAACGCTTTAAAGCATTAAGGGGGTCAGGCCCCAGCACATTAATAAGGCTGCCATTTGAGTTTCTTAGCCTCAGCAAATCTTTTTTCCACATTTGGCCAATACACGACATTCCACCATTGATCGACATATTTTCCTCTGTCGTTTTTATATTGTAAATAATAAGCATGTTCCCAAACATCGAGAACGAGAAGAGGAATGGTATCCCATTGGGTTAAAAATTGATGACGTTCTGCTTGCAAAATTTCCAGTCTTCGCGATCTGGGCGCCCAAACTAAAATGGCCCATCCTACTCCTTCGACTTTTTTTGCTGCTTCTGAAAAATGCTTTTTAAATAACTCGTAACTGCCGAAATCTTTTTCGATTTGAGCAAGCAGCTCTCCCTTCGGTTTTCCACCACCTCTAGGATTCATGATTTCCCAAAAGATCGTATGCACATAATGGCCTGATCCGTGAAATGCTGCTTCCCGTTCCCAATGTTTGATTAAATCGAAATGATTTCTTCTTCTTGCGTCTCTCAATTTTTCTTCTGCTGTATTTAGCCCATCTACATAGCTTTGATGATGTTTTGTATGGTGAAGTCTCATAATTTCTTCGCTGATGTACGGCTCCAAGGCATTATATGCATATGGCAATGGCGGAAGCACGTGTTTTCCGATCGGCACGGATTCGCGAATTCTTGCTTGATTTCTTTCAAATAGTTGAACGACACGATGGTTCATTTGCCGGACTGTACGTTGAAGTTCTGACACAACCGGCTCGCTTATGTTTTCTTCCTTAAATTGATGTTTCACGTCATTACTGACTCGCTCAATCTCAGTCAAAATATCTGGATCAACTTCCATCCCTTGTTCATCGAGAAAATCTCGTATGTTTTGCAGCCAGCTTTGCACTTCCATTAAATATTGTTTCGCTTTTTCGTCAAAATTCATCCTTCTCCTCCTCAAATGTCTTCTCTTTTTCTTTTGTTCTAAGGACAAAACCCATTTTTAGGTAAATATCACTTTATTCTTAATGTATTAATGAGGAATGGGAAGGTGACACTTAGTTAAAAATACTCTTTCATCCATGATAAGCAGCAGAAAGGATTCATCAAGGGAACAGCCAGGTGAAAATTAGAAGTAACATTTTATTATATCCAAAATAAATTTGATAAAATGCTAACGTCTGCATAAATCAAATAGGGGGGAACGGCGATGATAAAAAAATATCGACAGTCGCAGTGTATGTGGAAGATCAGCAAAAAGCAAAAGAGTTTTGGACGAAAAAAGTCGGATTTGAAGTAGTAGCAGAGCATCCAATGAGACAGAATGCCTTTTGGCTGGATGTGGCGCCTAAAGGTTCTGAATCTCATTTGGTGATTTACCCCAAATCGATGATGCAAGACTGGGAAAACAGGAAAGACTCCATTGTGTTTGAATGCGAAGATATTATGAAAACATATGAAACGATGAAGAAAAACGGTGTTGAATTTTTAGGAGAACCGAAAAAGAGGCAATGGGGCGCCTATGTCCAGTTTAAATATGAAGAAGGCAATGAATTTTTGTTGAAGGGCTGAGCTTGATTCTGATTAGAAACGTAAGAATAATACGGTAAAATCGGAAAGGATCAGGTTCTCTAGAGAGGCCTGACCTTTTCCCGCACATCATATAGGAACGATTCTCTATAGTTCCTGGTATTTATGGAAATGACGCGGTTCAAATTTAGAGAGCTTTATGCACCCGCTGATGGATTTATACTCAGCTGCCGTTTTAACGCTTTACGCAGCTTTGGAACAAGAGCAAGCGACAAAGTGGTGACGATGAGATCAAGGGGCAAGTAAGCGGCCATCCAAGACCATGCGACAGCATAGCTGAATCCTTTCGGTGCATCCAGCCAAAACGTAAGTGCAAAGTACATAAAATTTGTGCCGATCATATAGTTCAAGAACAGGCTCAATAGGCCTGCACTGATGTAAGCCCATTTCGATGGATTTTCTTTTTGCAAGCATTTTCCTGCAGCATATGCCACAAAGATAAAGGAAATGACAAATCCAAAAGTCGAGCTGAGTACGCTTGAGAGCCCACCTTTAAATCCAGCAAAAACAGGAATTCCCGCCAAACCGACAAAGACATAAGCAGTCATGGAAAAGGCTCCTAATCGGCTGCCAAGAATCCCCTCAGAACATCAGCTGAAGTGTGACCGGAACGCCGCCGATGGTTAAATAGGGAGATACATTGGCGCCAACGGCCATTAAAGCAACAAACATTCCGCACAGTACCAATTCTTTAGGTTTCATAGAAAATCCTCCTCATTCTCAAAATTTCAATAATTGTGCATTTTTCTTTTATATGTTAACATTTTTTTAAAAAGGTTTACAAATAAAGGAGGATTATGATGTCAGCTATTTTTTTAACAGGAACGGATACGGATATAGGAAAAACGGTTGTCACAGCGTTGCTTGTTCATTTCTTTCAAAAAAGAAACATTCCTCTTTTTTCTTTTAAGCCCATACAAACAGGGGCAATTGAGCGAAATGGGGAATGGTACGCACCCGACCCAGAAGTTTATGAAAATGTAACGAAATCAGCATTTCACGAAGAGTTTTATGGAATTCTTTTAAAAAAAGCAAGCTCTCCTCATTTGGCTGCCCGGCTGGAAGGGATTCATATACCTATTCATGAAATAAAAGAACAAATCATTTCTTTAGAAAAGAAATACGACCATCTCATTCTTGAAGGAGCGGGCGGTTTGTATGTGCCCATCACCGATGAAGGCTATTGCATGATTGATTTCATGCAAGAATTGTCTTATCCTGTCATCCTTGTGGCCAGGGCCGGACTTGGAACGATTAATCATACGGTTTTATCGGTAGAGGCATTGAAAAAACGGAATATTCCGATTGCAGGCATTATTTTTAACCAATTAAGTGTGGATGACTTTGAAATTGAAGAAGATAACCGGGAGATGGTCCAAAAGTTGACGGATGTGCCTGTGATCGGGACCGTACCCTATACGGAACATCTGATCGATCGTTTGAAAGAAGAAGAGGTGAGGGATCAATTAGTTTTGAATTGGGATGAAGAGCGATTGAAAGGGGTGCTTTTGAATGACGCCAGATCAGTTATTAAGTAAAAGCAAACAATATTTATGGCTGCCTTTTACCCAAATGAAAGATTATGAACGCGATCCTCTTATTATTGAAAGCGGGGATGGGGTGCGGCTGAAAGATATTTATGGGAATGTTTATTTGGACGGCAATTCTTCGCTTTGGCTTAACATTCACGGACATCGAAAAAAAGAACTGGATGAAGCCATTAAAGAACAGTTGGATAAAATCGCGCATTCTACGCTGCTTGGAGCGGCGAATGTGCCTTCTATTATTCTAGCAGAAAAATTAGTTCAAATTTCGCCTCAGCGGTTGAAACGGGTATTTTATTCGGACAGTGGAGCTGAGGCGGTGGAAATTGCGGTCAAAATGACTTATCAATATTGGCAAAACAAAGGGATCAAAGAAAAAACCAAGTTTGTAACATTAGGGAACGGCTATCATGGCGATACAGTCGGAACGATGAGCGTCGGGTCCATTGATCTTTATCATAAAGTGTATACATCATTACTGTTTGATGCTTTTGTTGCACCGTTTCCTTCCGCCTATCATCATCCGTCAGGCGATGAAACAACAGCCAAAGAGGAAGCATTGCGTCATTTGCGGCAATTATTTTCCAACCATCATCATGAAATCGCAGGAATGACGGTGGAATCTATGGTTCAAGGTGCAGGCGGCATGAATGTAATGCCGAAGGGGTATTTGAAAGAAGTCGAAAACTTATGCCGCGAGTTTGATATTTTATTAATCGTTGATGAAGTGGCAACAGGATTTGGTCGTACGGGAAAAATGTTTGCCGTCGAACATGAAGGAGTCCAGCCAGATATGATGACAGTGGCGAAAGGACTAACAGGAGGATATTTGCCGGTTGCTGCTACATTAACCACGGAAGAAGTGTATGAAGCTTTTTATGGAGAATATGAGGAATTAAAAACCCTTTTTCATGGCCATTCTTATACAGGAAACCAGCTAGGCTGCGCCGCTGCCATTGCCAATTTGGAGTTGTATGAGAAAGAAAATATTGTCCAGCAGGTACAAGAGAAAAGCGAATATGTAGCTCAGCTTTTAGAAAAAGTGGCCTCCCTTGAACATGTTGGCGATGTCCGTCAGCTCGGTCTCATTTGCGGGATTGAGCTTGTTCAAAACAAACAGACGAAAGAGCCGTATTCATGGGAGAAGCGTGTTGGATACCAAGCTACATTAAAAATGAGAGAATTGGGCATGATTACAAGACCGCTTGGGGATGTGGTCGTCTTTATGCCTCCTCTTGCCGCCTCATATGAAGACTTAAAGCAAATGGTGGATATATTGTATCAGGGCATTCTTTGGGCAACGACGGAATATGCGGTAGAACATGCCTCATCATAACAAAAAGGCGTCTTATAAAGGCGCCTTTTATTATTTCGTCCTTGGAGCGAATCGGCTGTAAAATGCAAAAGAAAAACAGTTACCATTGTCTTTGTGAAGGCGCAGTCGTTTCAGAAATAGATGTATATCATTGGATGAACGAGGCCTATCCTCCAATATATTTTTGGTAAAGTGCCCTAGCATGCTTTTGGTCAGATTCATCATGGATAATGGCTCTGCCGTCTCGAAATAGAACCACTCTTTTCCCTTCCAGCTGTAAAACGAGTAAATAAGGATTTTCGTTTACAATTTCCAATTTTTCCTTCAATGCTGGCAAGTTGACTTTATGCTGGTGCCCGGGCCGGATTTGAACAGCGTTTCGGCCGCACAGCACTTCCGCTTTTCCCCAGTTTTCATATTTCAAAAATGGGTAGCTGGGACGAATTCCGCAAGACGGGCATTCCGGTTTTTTCAGTGAACGGACGTTGATTTGCGAAAACTCATTTTTCCAAAGATCAAAGGAGATGAGTGTTTTCCGCACATGCTGTTTCTGTCCGGACAAAATTTTTAGCGCTTCCGCAACTTGATAAGTGCTGACCATTTGGACGGCAGGTGAAATAATTCCAACAGTATCACAATTTTCTCCGTTTAACGGTATTTCTTCCATCAAACAATGGAGGCAAGGGGTTTCACCGGGAAAAATGGAAAGCGATACGCCGTAAGAGGCGACACAAGCGCCGTAAATCCACGGGATCTGGTGTTTTTGTGCAAAGTCATTGATCATCATTCGAGTCTCGAAGTTGTCGAGCCCGTCGATGATGACATCCACGGGCAAAAGCGATTCCAACGTGTTTGGATTGGCTTCTTCGAGCTTCGCCTCAATGACTACATCGCGATTGATAGACTCTAATCGTTTTTTGGCCGCCATTACTTTCGGCAGATTTTCTTCTGCATCTTTTTCTGTGTAGAGCTGCTGGCGATGGAGGTTGCTTAGCTCAACGTAGTCTC
The DNA here is from genome assembly GCA_014896555.1 of Caryophanales bacterium. Lineage (GTDB taxonomy): Bacteria > Bacillota > Bacilli > Bacillales > DSM-4216 > Bacillus_O. Next base: position 7,986 of record JADBKC010000113.1, read on the forward strand.
TGTCTACGATTGTCAGCTTGCCGACTCCGGCACGAACTAACATTTCTGCGCTGGCGCTTCCCAAAGCCCCCATGCCGATAATCGCAGCATGGCTGTTCTGAATACGTTTTTGCCCCTCTTGACCGATTCCTTGGAAGAGAATCTGACGGGAATAGCGCATGTCGCTCACAACCGGATCAATCCTTCCATTGGACTGCTGGCTTCGGCATAGTATTTTTTGCTGATTCGGCCAGCCTCAAAACCCAGCCTTCCGGCGATTACGGCATATTTCATGGCTTCGGCCATTTTGATAGGATCTTTTGCCCCGGAAACAGCAGAGTTTAATAAGACGGCATCGGCTCCCAGTTCCATTGCGTAAGCCACATCTTTCGGACTGCCAATTCCCGCATCTACAATCACCGGCACAGTAGCTTGCTCTATAATATGAGATAGATTGAAAGGATTGAGAATTCCTAATCCAGTGCCGATTGGCGATGCTCCCGGCATAACAGCGTGGGCTCCTAACTCTTGGAGGCGTTTGGCCAGCACCACATCATCGGACGTGTAGGGAAGAACCGTAAAGCCTTCTTCCAGCAGTTTTTCTGTCGCTTTCAACGTTTCGACTGGATCGGGAAGAAGTGTTTGATCACAGCCGATCACTTCTACTTTAATCATATCGCACATTCCGGCTGCTTTCGCGAGTTTTG
>JADBKC010000114.1 GCA_014896555.1 Caryophanales bacterium
TTGCATGGATATAGGGCCAAAACTAGGTGGGAAGAATTTGACGCTTACCTAGGATCCGCTTTTCCGTACTTTCCGATGCTGAAAAGGAGGGCAGAAGTACCAGCGCTTGCTCCAGCCAGCATCGTGTTTAACGCAATCGATGCAAGATGAGTGTTGGAGGCGTCTAATGTGCTTCCAGCGTTAAAGCCGAACCAGCCAAACCATAAAATGAATGCACCGCACGAAGCTAACGGAATATTGCTTGGAGCAAACACGTTGACGCTGCCGTCGGAGTTAAATCTGCCTTTGCGCGGTCCCAGCCATTTGGCCATCGCCAACGCAGCAAATCCGCCGACCGCATGAATGGCCGCTGATCCGGCGAAATCTTTCATTCCCATTTTGGCGAGCCAGCCTTCGCTGTTAAAAATCCAATGTCCAGAAAGAGGGTAGATGATGCCCGCAATCAGAGCGGCTGTTAACACATAAGCTTTAAAATTCATCCGTTCCGCTACAGCTCCTGAAATAATGGAAATGCAGGCTACCGCAAATCCCATTTGAAACAAAATATAGGCTGCGCTCGGCAAATGGAGAGTAAGGTGAATGTTTTCAGGACTGCCAAAAAGACTGGTTCCGATCAACCCGAAAGCGTCCTTCCCGAACATAATGCCGAAGCCGATGATCCAAAAGGCCAGAGCGCCAACCGTTAAATCAACAAAAATCTTCATCGTGACATTCACCGCATTTTTCGTGCGAACGAAACCGGATTCCAGCAAACTGAATCCGCCTTCCATAAACATCACCATCGCCGCTGCGAGACAAACCCAAACGGTATTGATATAGGTTAACTGCATCGATCTCATCCTCCTTGATTGGCTAAATCATCAATGCTCCAATCGGATACACCGGTCCGAATATTATAAGCTTCCAAAATCGGGTAGACGTAAATCTTCCCGTCGCCGTCTTCTCCTGTCTGAGCGGATTGAATAATCGTTTGAACGGTCGGTTCCACCATGTAATCCGATAGAACAATTTCTAATTTCACTTTCGGATGGAGCGTCACTTTATAATTTTTTCCCCGATACACCCCTTGAGTATCTTTTTGTTTCCCCCTGCCGACTACTTGAGAAACCGTAAAACCTGTAATTCCTATATTTTTTAATCCTTTAATCGTCTCGGTTACTTTTTCTGGTCGAATAATGGCTTCGATCTTTTTCATTCGTTTACACCTGCTTTATGTTAGATTTTCTAACATTAATTTGATATTAATTATAACAATATTTTTATTCGTGTCAATGACAAACTATTTGAAAAAAGAGAAAAAAGCGAACTTGCCAGCATGCAATAGCTGGAAAATCCGCTTTTTCATCGGAATAGATGAACATTCCGGCGAATTCTTTTTTGCTTTTTCGCGTTTATCGTTTTTTAGACGGACGGTTTAGTCCATTAAAACGGAGGTGATTAAAGATATTTGGATTTTTAGCAACATTATAAAAATTTAGTTTATAAAGCCGATAAAAATGAAGGATGAGTAGAATGGGCACTTTATGATTGAGCTTATTCAAGAAGGATAGGAACAACGCCGCCAATCCAATCCGTTCATAATGAAAGAATCTTTGTTATAGGAATCGCTGAAGTTGAAGGGGATAGATGGTTTACCATGTTGAAGTGAAAAGCCGTAGTGGTGTTTCTGTTCAATATCGTAATTCAAAATGATTCTTGGAAGAGATGGCTGTTTTTATGAACCTTCTCATCGATAAGAAAGGAAGTGAGAATCATGTTTAGCAGATTAAACCAAGAACAGATTGCCAATTTTCATTCTAATTGTCAACTTTTGTTGCTTCGTTCTCTTTATGGATATAAAGGACATGTAATAGAGGAAAAAAATAATTGGGTGATGTTAGATGGTAAAGGTTTTCGAGATATGATGGAAAATGCAACAGGACCCATTCATCCAGAAAATGTGATTCACATGTCAGCAGAAGAAGAACGTTGACTTCGCAGCAATGGAAACAGCGAACTTCTGATTCAAGCGTTAAAAAGAGCTGGCGAATTAGGAATACTAGATCCAAATGGTCATCAAAAATCACCTGTCGTCCAACGAATCAATCAAAGTTTGGGATATAAAGCCTACGGATGATAATCAAGAAAAAATGAAAAAGGACGTTCCATTTAGTCAACAATGAACGTCTTCTTTTTTGTGATTTCGTTAAATATACCAACACCCGTTACGACATCTATGATTTTGCTTTGGGAGTTTTGCTTCAAAAGATATTCAAGGTAAAGGAAAATATATCCAAATGACCGGTTGCTCCACTAACCATCAGCGGGGTTTTTCTGTCACCCCCCTGATGGAAGTTTCGCCTTACTTAAGTGCCGCTTTTTTTCAAATTAGCCAAGACATTGATGGCAAAAAGGATAACCGCAATGACCACGAGAATGAGTCCTACCAACGCTGCAGGTTCGGCCGACGGATATCCTGACTGCAAATAAGCGAAACTGATGATCAACACTAGAAAACCAATGTTATAAAGCCAAAAATGTGTTTTTCCTAGAGCAGTGGTGCCGAGTTGAGGAAATTGATGATAAATCAGTCCGGCTAAGCCTAAAGATGTCCAGCCGAGCAAAAGAATGGATGTGTACACGTCGCTTAGGATGTATGAATGGGATAACGAAATGTATAATCCTAATAAAATGCCAATGACAAAATAAACAACCGCGATTTTGATCAACCGGATTCCCATGTTGTTCACCTCCTTTTTCCTTTACCATATTATGTTGTTTGTTTGAAAAGATGAGTTTATGGATCATAAAAAAATCGATTGTTTTCATAAATGGGTAAAAAGCCTGCGCTTCTATCGGAAAGGGGCAAAAGATTGGAAATTCATATTAGCGGGATAAGATACGATAAGGTTTTTAAGAGTAGCATTTTTGGGGTGGACGAAGATAAGCAGTGCAAGAAGGCTGCCCTTTCAAACAGAAAAAAACGGCTTTCCCGAGAAAGGAAAGCAGTATAGGACGAATGGACATGCCTCCACCCGTTAACGCAAACTAGATCAGGTTCAAAGAGTTGAAAGTTTTCCTTCTCTCAGCCGTTCGGCACTCCCAGCACAAGTATTATATGTTTTTTCTATTTTACAAAACCATGCCATCCGGTAAGGACGTCGTATTATGCCCCTTTTAGCTGGGAAGCTCCTTTTAAACAAGTTTGCAAAATTTTGATATTGGCGGATTCATTTTTGCGAAGGGCGTCGCGAAAACTTAGATCGAAAAAATGATCGGGCGACAATTTCGCTTCTCCGCATATGTCCATTCCGTATACGTTTTTATGTTGCAGCAGTTCCTGCAAATAATGAAGCAATGAAGCGAGAGACATTTGTCCTTGATCCCAGTTGGTGGCGGCGTCTGTTTTCTTGAGAACGTCTTTATCTATGCTGATATAAACGGTGTTTGTTGGTATGGCGGAAAGAATCATCTTAGAAGAAGTTCTGTGGCTGTTGTATGGAAAAATGGTCGCATTGGGCAAGGCTGTACGCTGATTCTTAAGAGAGGTCGGTCCGATGATTACGGCTTTTTTCAATAAAGGAATGTGCTTTAGGGCATACGATACCCATGAACCGCAAGAAAGCAATGTGCCCGATTCGTCGGAAAAGCCGATGTCCGGATGGTGATCGAATAAGACAAGCGTAAATGGCTCTTTGATTTCTTTTAACAAGGAGGCTGTGACATAATGGTAGTTTCCGCTGCCGATCAGCGTCATCCCTTTTTTTCGTCTTTCGGCAAGGCGATGTTCAATTTTTGTCAAAGAATCTTGTTCGCAGTATAAGTTCACATGTTGGAGATCGTAGAAATCAATGCTTTCGTGAGGAAAAATCTGGAGTTTTGGCTGCAGTTTGTATGTTTCATCAAAATGTAAAACCGTCATACCCTTATTCACTAAACCCATTGTTTTCATCTCCCTTTGGTTGAATCATAGGTTTTGAGAATGAAGCGACATTCGGTTTTCGATTATCTATTACTATAGCACAAAACTCACAGCGAATGAAAAAAGGACTCCTCCTTTATAAGGGGCTTGGAGGAGACCACGTGCTTATTTTCTTTTCGTTAAGTTTTCTTCTGCCAATTCAATCAATCTTTTCACCATATTTCCGCCGATCTTTCCTCCGATTTTTCCGGCTTGTTCAGATGTCAGATCGCCGTTGTACCCTTTTTTTAACGGAACGCCCGCTTCTTTTGCCGCTTCAAATTTGGCATCTTGGGGATCGTTGGTGCCGGCGATATTCGCTTTCAGCTGGTCGAGAGCTTTCCTGGCACCAGGTACAAGAGGCCTGTTGTTCCTTGCCATGATCGCATTCCTCCTTTCGTTGATAGTGTGTCCGATTAGAAAAAATTTTTGCTTCACAAATGGGAAAGTTTATACTTGAAGGGAGAAAGGCGTTCGGGAAGGGGAAATGATGAATGGCTGACATCCGGTTTGAACACGTTTCTAAAGTGTATCACGGCGGCATAGAGGCGGTAAGGGATTTTTCATTACATATTTCAGATCAAGAGTTTCTCGTGATAGTAGGTCCGTCTGGAAGCGGAAAATCAACGGTGCTGCGAATGGTTGCGGGGCTTGAAGACATCACGGAAGGGAATTTATATTTAGGCGGAAAAAAGGTCAACAAAGTTCCTCCCAAAGACCGTGACTTGGCCATGGTGTTCCAACATTACGCTTTGTATCCCCATATGACTGTGTACGGGAATATGGCTTTCAGTTTAAAGCTTCAAAAAATTCCTAAATCAGAGATCGATCAGCGGGTGCGATGGGCGGCGGATGTGCTGGGGTTAAAGGGAAAACTGGATCGGAAGCCGAGAGAGTTGTCGGGAGGCGAGCGGCAGCGGGTAGCTTTGGGAAGGGCCATCGTTCGTCATCCGCAGGCCTTTTTATTCGATGAGCCGCTATCCAACTTAGATGCGATGCTCCGGGTTCAAATGCGAAATGAAATCAAAAAGCTTCATCAACAACTAAAAACGACTTCTATTTATGTAACGCATGATCAGGTAGAGGCCATGACGCTGGGGACAAGGCTGGTTGTCATGAAAGAGGGTGAAATTCAGCAGGTGGGAACACCGCAAGAAGTGTATGAAAATCCGGCTAATCAATTTGTCGGCGAATTTATCGGTTCCCCCGCGATGAATTTTTTCGTTGGAAGGCTGGAAAACGGTTTCTTTCATGTGGGCGACCTGCTTTTTAAGCTGCCGGAACAGAAAGCATCGTTTCTGAAAGCACGCGGGTATGATCGGCAAACGGTCCTTCTAGGCATTCGCCCGGAGCACATTATCGCGGTTTCTGAGGGGATGTCAGATCCTTCAACCGTGGCGGCGAAAATTCAATTAGTCGAGTTTATGGGGGCTGAAACCATCTTGTCTTTTCAAGTTGGAGGGCAACCATGTTTGGCAAAAGTGCCTTCTGATAATGGATGGAAAGCGGGGGAACAGGCGGCGTTTCGTTTTCAACTGGAGAAATCTTGCTTTTTTGATCCAAAAACGAAATGGCGGATCGATAAAGCCGGCTCCTGACGAGGAACCGGCTTTTTGTTCGATGTTGACCTATCCTGCTTTCAAAAAGGGATCATTTTTCTTCGGCCAAAACCTCGTCGATGACTTGATCGAGCTTTTTATATAGTTGGTAAAAAGTCATCAATTCCGCATTGGAAAAATGAGAAAAAAAGGTGCCCATCATTTGTCTAAGGGATGCACCGACGGTTTCCACCAGCTCTTCGCCAGCTTTTGTCAATTCCATCATGACAACCCGCCGATCTGTGTTGGAGTGGCACCTTTCGACAAGCCCGCGTTCAATTAATCGATCAATGATCACAGTGATGGCGCTTGGTTTCACATTCATCATGTCCGCTAATTGAGTCGCTCGGAAGGGGCCTTCGTGCTTCAACATTTTCATGATATGATATTGGGGTCCGGTGATCCCATATGGCTGCATATTTTTTTCGATCAGTGGGCGCAGTTTTTTGTTAATGGAAACCATAATCATTTCCATCTTATCTAAAAACTCTTTTTCATATTGGAGCATCTTCATTCGTCCTCTCATATGCCTGCTAATATTTTACCTAATAAAATATTAAATAATTTAAGATATATTGTCAAACTTTCACATGCCAAATAAAAAAATAGGAAGATTTGGCTAGGAGATGCCATTTCTATTCCTTATTCTCATAAATGCACTTTCATTGGGAGATTGACGCATTTTTCTCATTTCAAAACGGGCAAAAAACAATGGATAAAATTTGTGATGAAATAGTTGACATTGGGAACTTGTCTGTAATAATATTTAAATCGCTTAAATTTTTATTTAGGAAAGGAGTGAGCTGAGTGCCCTCAACATGACCTGACTATTCCATTGCTAGGAAGTAGGCAAGATTGGATCATTGTCATCCAAAAAAACAAGTGCTCACTTCAGAAAGAATACTCGAATCGTTCGCCATCGGTCGTTTCCATTCCGTATGGTTGACGAAATTTCAAAAGCGGCAACCTTTTATATGCAGACAAATGGAAAAGAAGGTCAACCATCCGTTTCAGTTCTTTAGCATGGTTTATGGCTAAAAAAGGGATTGTGAACGAATCCACAATAGGGAGATTGCTAGTTCTTTCGGAAATTTGTTTCGAAAGAATGGCTATGGGCGAAGAAATAAGCTGCTTGCGACTGGAATTGTTTTCGAATGGTTTGGTTGAACCGGCGGATCCGGAGTGGAGGATTTTTACTTATTCATGGTATATCCGGACGAAAGGATCTGATGATGGATTTCTGAAAAACCTGCATCGCCAAGGAAGAAATGCGGAAATTAAGGAATGATTCTTCCATTGAAAAACGGTTTTTCAAAGAGGTGGCGATAAGGTGTCTTGAGCAAAAAAAGCCTTTCACAGAATTTTTCTGTTCTAAGGGATGGAAATGACTCATTTATACTGGGTTCGCTACATGGAGGTTTTTTGTGAAAAACTTCCGGTTTCTATTTATGTTCATTGCATAGAGTAAGTATAAAGAGATGAAAGGAGAAAAAGAGAATGTCAAGAGGACGTTTAGTTCTATTGAATTTAGTAGGGATCATTGTCGTGATCTTGTTATTGGCAGGAGGAGCTTATTATTATTATCAAACCACGAACTACTTGAAAACTGATGATGCAAAAGTATCAGCGGATATGGTTCCGGTTGTGGCGACCACTTCCGGAAAATTAGTGGACTGGACTGGAAAAGAAGGAGATAAAGTGTTGAAGGACGATCTGCTTGGAAAAATTTCAGACGGCAAAACGGCGATTCCGGTAACGTCTCCTGAAAAAGGAACCATTATTAAAAATCAAGTGCAAAAAAATCAAATTGTTCAAGCGGGACAAACGTTGGCCCAAACAGCTGACTTGAGTCGTCTCTACATTGTGGCCAATATTAAAGAAACCGATCTTAAGGACATTGAAAAAGGTGATAAAGTGACCATAACGGTTGATGGCGATCCGGATACGACATTTGATGGAAAAGTGGAAAAAATCGGATATGCAACGAACTCTGTTTTCTCTTTATTGCCTGAACAAAATTCCAGCGGAAACTACACAAAAGTTACACAAAAAGTTCCGGTGAAAATTTCGATCAAAGATCCATCGGATAAAGTTCTGCCAGGCATGAACGCAGAAGTAAAAATTTCTAAATAATCGTCATGAATCAAGTAGGAAAGGAGGCAGTTGGGAATGGCTTCTGAATCAGCTGATACAACGAACCGAGGAATCCGGCAGCATATCCCGTTATTGGTGGTCCTCATGCTGGGGCTATTTTTGGCCATTTTGAATCAGACGCTGTTAAGCGTTGCCATGCCCCATATGATGACCGATTTTGGGGTGGGAGCTACGACGATCCAATGGCTCTCTACAGGATTCATGCTAGTCAATGGGGCGTTAATTCCGTTGTCAGCCTTTTTAATCGAACGTTTCGGCACCCGGATTTTGTTTTTGGTGGCGATGGTTTGTTTTACAGTAGGGACCTTTATATGTGGAATTGCCCCCACATTCTCTGTAATGTTAACGGGCCGTTTAATTCAAGCGGTTGGCGGCGGAGTGATGCAGCCGCTCGTTATGACGATCATTCTGTTTATTTTCCCTCCGGAAATGCGCGGAAGAGGGATGGGGATTTTCGGCTTGGCGATGATGTTCGCCCCGGCTATCGGCCCTACTTTATCAGGGTGGGTGATTGAAAATTACTCTTGGCGGATTATGTTTTACGCAATGGTACCACTCGGAATATTGATCATTTTGATCTCTTTGTTTACGTTGAAGAACGTCATGGAACCGAAAAAAATCAAACTGGATTATCTAGGAGCGTTATTGTCTTTAATAGGCGTGGC
>JADBKC010000115.1 GCA_014896555.1 Caryophanales bacterium
TGGATAAGGGTGGCGACATGACGTCACCACCCCAACATTTGACATAGAACCAAAATAATTACTGTTGTGCTATTGTCGCCAATCGGTCGCCAATTAGTCCGTTGTATCTGACTTATTAAAAGTTATATTAAAACAAAAAAGCCGTAAATCCTTAATTATCAAGGATTTACGGCTTTTTTACTTGATGATTCCGACTGGTCTCGAACCAGCGACCTCCACCCTGTCAAGGTGGCGCTCTCCCAGCTGAGCTACGGAATCGTAACAGTATTCGTTTGACTGACATGTTTTATTTTATTGGATGTATAAAAGATAGTCAATACTTTTTATTGAATTTTTAGCCGTCGACTCTTTTTTAATCATCTTCAGAAAAAACTAGGGACATTACATACAATAAAAAGAAAGGAGCTCTGTTGAGATAAATGAAGAAAATGAAGAAATTGAAATGATTGCTCGCCGGCCATCATAGTAACTCTTTATTGCCATTTTTTCTTTTTTTACAAGCAGGACATTTTCCACAGCGAAGAATAGGTTCTACAACGACAGGATCTCCCACTTTTACTTTCGTCACTCCTTCGCCCACTTCCACTACTCGTCCCGAAAATTCGTGTCCCATAATGATAGGAGCTACATCTTTACTGATAGGATGAGGTTCTTTGACAGGAATAAAAATGGGTCCTGCTACGTATTCATGTAAATCACTGCCGCAAATTCCCGCCCATTCCACTAGGATTTTTACTTTTCCTTTCTCTGCTTTAGGTTCTTCCACTTCCTCTACTCGAATGCCGCGAACGTTATACCATCTTGCTCCCTTCATGAGGATTCCCCCTATATTTTCTTTTGACGATTATTCTATCATTAAAACTCCTATTATTTTTTCTATTCGATAAATTTCGAAAATAGTTCAAAAACTAGAATTGGTGTCTGTCTCTGTGATGGAATGTGATGAATCCTCTCCGAAAAAGACGGGTTCACCTTTTTCGTTTCAATAGAGAAGAGAATTACTCCATTCGAACTGAAAAGTGACGAAACCATCACTATAGGAGCAATTCTCTATGAAAATAGTGAATTTCCAATTACAACAGCTTTTTTAAGAGGTTTGTTTAAGATTTAGGAGAACACTCTTTGAATGTTTCGCACAAAAATTTTATCGATTTGTTCATCGGTTAATCCGCCTTGCTTCATTTTCGGAAGAATATTTTCGAAAAGATGTCCGGGCTGCCAGTTTTTCAGAGCTTCTTTCATTTCCGGAGGCATTTGCGGCGGTCGTCCCAGCCAAACGTTGACTGTGTCATGAGAGAGGAACAAACGGTCTTCAAATCCGAGCGCAATCAATCCCATAAACGTTCCAATGCGGCGGTCATCCGTTGGAGCTCCAACCAAATTTTGCAGTCCAAAGCGGTCAAAGGCAATGTTGACTCCATAATCCAGCGTCCGAAGTTGATAATCGATATCGTTGTTCCCACACATGTGTCCGATGATAATTTTTTCCGGAATGCCGCCGTTTTCGACTAGAAGTTTGGCTTGCTCCGGTCCCATTGTGCCCTCTTGTGTATGAGTGACAATCGGGACGCCGGTTTCTTTTTGTACTTGGGCTGCTGCTGCAAAAAACATTCGTTCATAAGGAGTGATTTGATCTTTGCTGGAGGCGAGTTTGATCACTCCCGCTTTTATGCCCGTCCCTTCAATTCCTTCCGTTACTTCGGTTTTCAGCAAGTCGTAAATTTCCTGTTCCGCTGTGCCAAGCGCTTGGCGGAATTTAAAATACGCCGGACCGCCTTCCCCTTCATAGTAATAGCCTGATGCACAAATAATGTGAATTCCGCTTCTTTCTGATAACGCTTTCAAAAGTTCTGCATCACGTCCGCAATCATTCGGTGTTGGGTCAATCACCGTTTTCACACCGTGTTTTTTCATCATCTCTGCTGCGTGGACCGCTTCTGCCAGCAGCGTTTCTCTTGATCTACCCGCTAACATCCGATTCCCTTGAAACCCCGCATAATCAAAAAAGAAATGTTCGTGCATTAAAGTTTTTCCTAACTGTTCAGGAACCAGTTCTCCTGTCACTGTTTGAATGGCCATCCCCTGCCCCCCTCTTTTATATTTCCTTTCATTTCATTGTACTAACCAGTTGGTATGTTTATTCGAACAAGACAAAAACTCGTTTACTGCATGATGATTTTCCAGCCATGGTCGTTTGAGTTCTTTTAAAATGAATCTCTAGCCGCAAAGCTCACTGGAAAAAAATAGAACCTTCTGCTTCATTGACACACGAACAAATGTTCTATATAATCGGTTTCAAGGAGGTGCGATCAAATGGAATCCCTTTTCAGAAGAAGTTTGCGAGAGCGGCTCCCCATTACGATTATTTATGAATCAAAACACGGAAAGTTTTCTCAACGAACCATACTTGTCCTCAGCCTAAATGATCACTCCATCCTTGCCTACTGCTTTCTGCGTCAAGATTTACGAAGATTTTCCATCGATCATATACTGTCCGCACTTCCAAGCCGCTTCCACCAAACGAAACGTTCCAAAAGACGGCCAGCCGGTTAAAGTAGATCATCCCCTTTTCTGATAAATAGTCAACATTTATTGGCAATGAAAGCGGGCTAAAAGTGACTTTTTTGTGGAAGAAGAAAACTTATAAGAAAATTTTGCATTTTTATGGTAAACTGAAAAGGCAAACATTGATCCAAAAATTTTACGGGCTGTTTTCGCCATAGGCCCTCATCCTGTGGTCATCTTTTCGAGACAAACGAAACGAATTCTTTTTTGTAGCCGAAATAATAGAGAATGCCCCGCAAAGAATAGCTTTACTTTTTTCTACTGGAGGGTTGACAAATGTCTCAACAACGCGGAACGATTACTGAACATACTCTTTTTTCAAAAGAATTGAATGAAGAAATCACCATTCTTGTCTATTTGCCCCCCTCTTTTTCGCCGTTTTCTAAATATCCTTTGCTGATCACACAAGATGGCAAAGATTATTTTCAATTAGGAAGAATTCCCCGTTTAGCCGACGAGCTGCTTGGGAAAAAAGAAATTGAAAACATTATTATTGCGGGTATTCCTTATCAAAATGTCCAGGACCGCCGCAGGAAATACCATCCGGATGGAGAACAGAATGAGGCTTACATCCGCTTTCTTGCCCATGAACTGGTCCCTTTCCTCGACGACACCTACCCCACTTACCAAATGGGTATGGGCCGCTGTTTAGCTGGAGATTCTTTAGGTGCAACGGTTTCCTTAATGACGGCGCTTCAGTATCCAAATATTTTTGGAAAAATCATACTATATTCTCCGTATGTGGACGAAAAAGTTTTGAAAGCCGTTGAGAACAACGACCAGATGCATCTATTGGATATTTATCATATCATCGGCCAACAAGAAACAGCGGTGAAAATGACAAACGGACAGGTAAAGGATTTCTTAAGCCCGAATCGGGAGCTTCATTTGCTGATGGAAAGCAAGGGACTAAATCCATTTTATGATGAGTTTGATGGGAACCATTCTTGGAAATATTGGCAGTCTGATTTAAAAAGAGCTCTTCGGAAAATGTTTGGTATTTGAATTTTCGAGCACTTAGTTTTGAATGATTTGAAAATTTGTTATAATAAGATACATATGTCTGATAAAGGCATAGCGAGGAGGATGAAACTATGAAATATGGAATTGTGATATTCCCGTCGAAAAAACTCCAAGATTTGGCCAATTCCTATCGAAAACGATATGATTCCCACTATTCGTTAATCCCTCCACATCTGACTTTAAAAGAACCATTTGAAGCAAATGAAGCCAAAATTAGCGAAATTACACAAAAACTGAGCGGAATTGCCAAAAAATCAAAGCCCTTATCGTTGCATGTCTTCAAAGTAAGCTCTTTTCAGCCGGTTAATAACGTTGTGTACTTTAAAGTAAAACCGACAGAAGAACTAGAAAAGCTTTATCAAGACATTCATGAACAATTTCCTGACCACGAAACGAAATATGCCTTTGTGCCTCACATTACGATCGCACAGGATCTTTCGAATGATGAGCATTCTGATGTTTATGGGTCGCTTAGGATGCTCGGCATTGATCATAAAGAAACCGTAGACCGCTTCCATTTGCTGTATCAATTAGAAAATGGACAGTGGACAGTGTATGAAACATTCTTACTAGGAAAGGAATAAGTCCATGCAAGTGAAAGTCGTTGCAACAATAGATGAGCTTGAACAAGCCTTTCAAATTAGAAAAAAAGTATTTGTGGAAGAACAGCATGTACCAATGGAAGAGGAAATCGACCAATATGAAAAAGAAGCGATCCATTTTCTCTTTCTTCAAAAAGGAAATCCAGCAGGCGCTGGGCGGTTCCGGATAGTAGAAGGGAAAGGAAAAGCGGAACGGATTTGCGTTCTTCCTGAAGCGCGCGGATTAGGTGCGGGCAAAGCGATTATGAAAGCGATTGAGGAATACGCCAGAAGCCAAAACGTTCCAGCATTAAAGCTCAATGCCCAAATCCATGCCATCCCTTTTTACGAAAAGCTTGGATATAAAGTTGTCTCCGAAGAATTTATGGATGCCGGAATCCCTCATAAGACGATGTTGAAACAATTTTGAAGCGAAATGTTTCATCAAACTCTCATATGCGAGCACTGCCCGCATCTTAGATTCAACATACAAAAAAGTGAATACGGACTAGTAGTTCACCTCCCATTATGTGAAGCCCTCTAAACGGGTGCTTCGTTTATGTATTGTGTCTAATGATCGTCACTTGATGCTCGGTATTTTACAAATGTAAATCCTTCTTTTCGCTCGTACCATTCGCTTTTTCCGTCTTGGCAGAACCTGGTTGTTTTTTCTTATTCTTTTTAGGCAATGGTATTTTTTCATCAAGCATCCTCTGGAATGAGGGTTTCATTTTAACAGGCTGAATGCTCTGAGTTCGATAAGATCGTGCCATTTGATTTCTTATCCGTTCTTGGTACTGGGTATAATGAAATGAAGGAATAGGATCGATATAGCCCATAACATTCACCTTCCTTTTTTTATAGCGGATGCCGCAAGTCATTAGAACGGGGGATGAAGACCCCCGTCTTTATTCAATGATCATTTATATCTAATATTCCAAAATTTCAATCTTTTTTCAAGATTTTTTAGAATTATCACTAACTGACAGTCAGCAAGTTATTTACCTGATTTTTTGTTCATCATTTGGGAAATCGTGTTGAAATCTAGTTTTTTCCCGTCTTTTATAATCGTTCGAACAATTTTATCCTCCATTTCTTTGGAAACAGATTTGTTCGCGATTTTAGAAACCCTGCGGATGACATGACGGACGGTTTTTTCATCTCGAAAATCAGCATTTTGTAGAGAATTTGCCAATTCAAGAACTTCCTTCATATTGACACCCGTTTTCTTTTCGATATTCTTAAAAAATTGATTATCCATTTTCTCTACCGACCTCCTTTTGGCTACTGCTATCATATTCAACGGTTGGCGTTTCGTGCACCCAAACAAAGCCCGAATTCGTCAACAATCGAAAAAGCAGAGAGCCTATTGCCCTCTGCCTTTCCATATAGGTGAGACCCATTATTAGCAGAAGCTTGCGCCAACAATGATTAACAAGATAAATAGTACGACGATTAGCACAAATGTAGAACCGCCATAATAACCGCCACCGTAGCCATAGCCGCAGCCGCAGGCGCCGTAGCCATAGCCGCCGTATCCTCCAAATCCGAAGCCCATGATCGTCACCTCACTTTGTGATTTCATTTATAACATATGTAGAGGTGTACGATCTTGTATAGGCTTTCGACACATAAATGGTGATTATCCCTTTGGTTTAAATAATAGCGCACCAATAAATCCAAAAATGATGGCAGCGGAAATTCCTGAACTTGTTACTTCAAACATACCTGTTAAAACCCCTACAATGCCGTGACGTTGTGCCTCCTGCATCGCCCCTTGTACAAGTGAATTGCCAAAACTGGTAATAGGAGTGGTGGCGCCAGCCCCGGCAAAATCGATCAACGGCTCATATAGCCCCAATCCTGACACAATAGCGCCTATAACAACCAACAAACTCATCGTATGGCCCGGTGATAATTTGGCTACGTCAAAAAGAAGCTGACCGAGTACACAAATCGCTCCTCCGACGACAAAAGCCCAAAAGTACATGGCGATCATATGGATCACTCCTTTTCTGTTCAATTTGTTATGCTGTTTCCATCGGCCATGATGACGCCTCTTACGGCGGCATTCGTGAACGAAAGAATCGGATGATTAACATCATTTTTTCCGGATTAAAAAATCCAAAATAACGTAGATTTTATGGAGTGTTTCTTCACCTATTACAAAACACCGAACTTAATCAAAAGCGTTTTAATTAAAGCGATCACAAAGGCTGAAAAAACGCCGAACACAATCACTGATCCAGCCAATTTAAACATATTGCCGCCCACTCCTAGAACGAACCCTTCTGTTCGGTGCTCAATGGCAGCAGAAATAACTGAATTTCCAAATCCCGTTACGGGGACGGCACTGCCTGCTCCCGAAAATTGACCGATTCGATCATAAACCCCAAATCCTGTCAGGAGCATCGATAGAAATACGAGGGTAGCAACTGTTGGATTTCCCGCTGTTTGTTCTGTAAAATCGAAAAAGTAAATATAAAAATACGTGATCGCTTGTCCGATGGCGCAGATCAGACCCCCAACGAAAAAAGCTCGTACGCAATTTTTCAACACAGGCCTTTTCGTTTCATGCTTTTTCTCAATCTCTTCATATTCTTGTTGAGCCATTGTTTTTTGCTGTTTCGGCATTTGAAAACTCCTTTCTTTATGTAAGTTCCTTTGACAGTTTTATGATTCTTTTAAAGCGCTTATTGGCTTCTTTTTTTGATATTTTCCCTGCATCCAAATCTTCCTTCAGCCTAACGGATTCCAAAAATATTTTATAGTCGCTTGAAACAACGAAGTGATCGTGTGGATATTGCTTTTCAAGAGTCTCTTTTAAATTCTTTTCGATTTTTTTCATTTTAAATCTTGACAAATGCTTTACCTTATAGGCAACTAGTATATCCTTTTTCCCTTCCACCACAGATACATCATAAATTTCATTCATCCGCCTTACTTCTCTTTTAATGGCTGCTGCTTTATTAGAGGAGGAGCCGGTTAATTTTGTCGGCTTGGGATTCGTTGTTTTCATCAACGCCATTTGACTGTCTTTTGTGTGATTGTTTCCCACGCCGCCGCATCCGGAAAGAAAAAGGAATAGGCTAAATATGGCAATACATCCTTTTATTATGTTCATAACGTCATCTCCTCAACATTGCTTATTAACTAAATCTTATTTTTTTCCAAACCAGTCATTTTATAATGGAAATGGTTAACAACTTTAGGCTGTTTGAGAATCGCCCAATTGTTGATGAATAGAAAAAAGCTGGCTTGAGAAAGGAAAATCCTTTTCAAGCCAGCTTTATCGACTGCAAAATATTAAAGCGCCGTAATATGAAAACCAGAATCAACATGTATATTTTCACCAGTGATTCCGCGGGACATGTCGCTGAACAGAAATACAGCCGTGTCGCCAACTTCCTCTTGTGTAGTAGTTCTTCTAAGAGGCGCACGTTCTTCAATGACTTTTAAGATCGAGTTAAAATCGCTGATTCCTTTTGCCGATAGCGTACGAATGGGCCCTGCTGAAATCGAATTGACACGGATTCCATATTTCCCTAAATCCGCAGCTAAATATCTCACGCTTGCATCCAAAGCTGCTTTAGCCACGCCCATCACATTGTAGTTCGTTACTACCCGTTCACCGCCTAAATACGTCATTGTGACAATGCTGCCGCCTTCTGTCATTAATTCTTTCGCTTCTCTGGCAACGGCAGTTAATGAATAAGAACTGATATTTTGGGCGAGGAGATATCCATCTCGGGAAGTGTCCACATATTCTCCGCTTAAATCCTCTTTATTGGCAAAGGCGATACAATGTGCAAGCCCATGAATGACCCCAACGCGATTTTTTATTTCCGAAAAACATTGTTTAATATCGTCGTCATTTGTGACATCACACGGCAAAACAAGCGTATCCTCGTTTAGTGATTCCGCCAGTTCCTTCACACTTTTTTCAAGACGCTCCCCTGCATATGTAAAAATAAGCCGTGCCCCTGCTTGATGAAGGGAACGGGCAATTCCCCACGCGATACTCCGCTTATTCGCGACCCCCATCACCACAAACGTTTTCCCTTTTAAAAGATCCATGATCCGTTTCCTCCCTCTATAAATATTGATTTATCAACGGTTTGACCCGTTTTAGGGGTGTCA
>JADBKC010000116.1 GCA_014896555.1 Caryophanales bacterium
TGGCCGTCGCATAAATGGCTCCTTCTGTTTCAAACATTTTAATCAAAGGAATATTCAAACTAAGTTTCAAAAGAATACCCACAAGCAAGCTAAAGACCGTAAAGCGTTGTTCGTTAATTCCTTGCAAAATCCCAGCCGTTACTTGGAAAAGCGCAAACAAGATCGCCACAGGGGCATATGTCTGCAAAATTTCCGTACCAAGATCGCTATGTTCATAAAAGACTGTGTAAAACGGCTCTGCAAGTAGCGATATGCCGAGAGAAGCCGGGACTGTCAAGTACAAGAGTACTTGGAACGTCTGATTCAATTGCTCATTTACCCGTTTCATATTTCCTGAAACAAAGGATTCCGTCACTAACGGAACAAGCGTCATGGCAAAAGAAGTAGCAAGCGAAACCGGAATAATGACCAATTTTTGCGAGCTGAAATTTAATATTCCAAAAGCAGAAACAGCCTCTTTCGCTTTTCCAATGGCGGTCATTGCCCTGTTAAACGTCACCATATCGACTAGCTGATACAGTGAAGTGGCGATGCCGACAAAAACAAATGGAATAGCGGAAACAAAAATTTCTTTATACATATCAAAGAGAGAAACGTTCACTTCTCCGCGGTCATGCTTCAGCAATTCGTTCAAATGCCGTTTTCGTTTCCAATAATACCAAAACAACACAAGAAGACCAGCAACTGCCCCGATAAAAGCTGCAAAAGTTGCGACGCTGATAGCAGCAACAATCGTTCCGTGCAGAACATGCAAAACGACATAAGTCCCAATCAGCAAAAATAAAATGCGTGCAATCTGCTCCACCACTTGCGAAACAGCGGACGGTCCCATAGATTGATGGCCTTGGAAAAAACCGCGCATGATGCTCATAAATGGGACGATAATCAAAGCAAAACTAACAGCTCGAATGACGGAGGCCACATCTTCCACCGAATAGGTTTGATCTTTATTCGTAATGACGAGTTTGGCAAAAAACGGTGCAAGTTGATACATGGCGAAAAAAGACAAGAAACCCGTAATTGTCATTAATACGAGACCCGATTTAAAAAGCCTTCGCCCTACCGCATATTCTTCAAGTGCATTATATTTAGAAATAAATTTTGATACCGCCAGCGGTACACCAGCTGTGGCAATGCTAATAAAAATCATGTAAGGAACGTAGCCGTACTGATAAAGCGAAGCGGCATCTTCCCCACCGATAATGGCATAAAAGGGAATCACATAAAAGAGGCCAATAAATTTTGAGATAAACGTACCTAGTGTTAAAATAAAAGTTCCTCTTATTAATTTTGAAGCCATAGCATCCCTTCCTGATCATAGAAATGTTGAAATGCACTAAGACATAGTTTACAACTTTACATAGTTTCTGACAAATTTTTTCATGGTCTTTTTAGTGTCGAAAAAGGTGGTAAAGCAGGTGGTAACAATATGTATGATGTCATTGTGATTGGAGGAGGTCCTGCCGGTCTAATGGCGGCCATCGCAGCCGGCGAAAAGAAGGCAAACGTTCTTTTAATTGATAAAGGCAACAAACTCGGCCGGAAACTGGCCATCTCCGGGGGCGGACGCTGTAATGTAACGAATCGGCGGCCGATCGAGGAAGTGATCCGGCATATACCAGGAAACGGACGATTTTTATTCAGCGCCTTTTCTATTTTTAATAACGAAGATATTATTACATTCTTTGAACAGTTAGGAGTCCAATTGAAAGAAGAAGATCACGGGCGTATGTTCCCCGTTTCGGATAAAGCTCAATCGGTCGTCAACGCCTTATTGCGCCGATTAAATGAATTGAAAGTCGATATTCGAACGAACTCCCCTGTCAAAGATATTCTATTTGAAACAGACCATAAACACACCATTGTCTTGGCCGACGGATCGACCATTGACGGTCGTGCCATCGTGGTCGCAACCGGCGGTAAATCAGTGCCTCATACCGGGTCAACCGGCGATGGCTATCCTTGGGCGAAAAAAGCCGGCCACACCATTACCGAACTATACCCGACGGAAGTTCCTGTTACGAGCGGCGAACCTTTTATTCAAGAAAAAAGGCTACAAGGCCTTTCACTAAAAGACATCGCTTTAAGCGTCCTCAATCCAAAAGGAAAAAAAATCATTACTCATCAAATGGACATGATTTTTACTCATTTTGGCATTTCAGGCCCCGCTGTCTTGCGCTGCAGTCAGTTTGTTGTCAAAGCGATGAAAAAATGGAAGTTGGATAAAGTGACGATGCACTTAGATTCTCTTCCTAACTTTCGCGAGGAAGAACTGCTTGAAAATGTGAATCAAGAAGTGAAAAAAATCCGAAAAAATCGGTCAAGAACACTCTAAAAGGCCTGCTGCCCGAAAGATATTTGCTGTTTTTGCTGAAAAAAGCTGAGATTGATGAAAATACGCCTTGCAGCACTCTTCCAATAGATCGAATCAGGAATTTCGTCCATTTATGCAAGCATTTTACTTTTCAGGTAAACGGCACTCTCCCGCTTGAAAAAGCATTTGTCACAGGCGGGGGCGTCTCTGTAAAAGAAATCGAACCAAAAACAATGGAATCCAAAAAAAGACCAGGCCTGTTTTTTTGCGGCGAAATCATGGACATTCATGGATATACGGGAGGATATAATATCACCTCTGCTCTTGTAACGGGACGTCTCGCCGGCATAAACGCAGCAGAATATCGGACAAAATAGGATCATTAAAAGTTTTTATAAATCAAAAACGCCGTTTACATAGACGGCGTTTTTCTTCATTTCTTTGCTTCTAAAAAGCAGAAAAGTTTCATTGTCCTCTTTCCACCACTTTCTCATCGTTTTGCTTTTTTATAAATCACCATTGCGCTGAAACAATAAATTTGCTCTTCTTCCTCTTCCGGCATGGCCGCAATATGGTACTTTATATCTACAATATTTTGTTCGTCCACTGTCTTTAAAAATTCGTTTATTTCCTCTTCCAAGTCTTTTTCATGTTCATAATCAAACACCTTGACTTGAATCACGATTCTGACTCCTTTCATTTTCTCTTTTTTAATACCTTTTCCATTTTTTCGAAAATTTAATCAAATTCTAGATTTTTTGAAGGAAAAACCTTACAATTTTTTAGGGGGCAGCCCTTTCCCTCCATGACTCATTAACTATTTTTTAAAGTGATAGAGGAATGTTCGAAACCATCTATTTATCTTATCTACCAATAAAAAAATTTCCCATCATACTCCCTTCGATAAACAAGTATCAAATGAAACGTAGTGATATTTGCGTAAGGGGGTATAAGGAATACTTATTCCTTATGCATTCGTTTTCATTTTATTAAGAAAATGGCCGATCTTAATTGAAAACGTATAAAAACAGTTATATATTCAAACATAATAAAATTCCATCTTGAGAGAAAACAAGAAATCATTCCATTTTTCATCCTCTTAACCTTACATTCAATGAAAGAGATTGTAAGATGACAATCAGTTGGGATGATTGGGATATTACAACATTATGATCTGGATGGTAGATAAACGTAAAAACGGGGAAATAGACAACAGAAAAAGGAGGAGAATTGGTGTTGAACAACTCTTGGAAGGTCTATTTGCAGTTATCCACAGCGATGATTCGGACCGGAATTCTCGGATATGGAGGAGGTCCATCCGTTATCCCTCTGATTCGATACGAGGCAGTAACAAGATACCGATGGATGGAAGATGATGAATTCGGAGAAACGTTAGCGATCGCAAACGCTTTGCCGGGCCCTATCGCCACGAAAATGGCCGCCTATCTTGGCTATAAATTAAAAGGGAGCTTTGGAGCGGTTCTGGCCGTCTTAACCCATATACTCCCTAGTTGCCTTGCCATGATTGCTTTATTGTCTGTCGTCTCCGTGCTAAGCACTTCAAAAGTGGTGGCAGGAATGATTGCTGGAGTTACGCCCGTGGTTGCTGTCATGCTCGGGGTCATGGCCTATCAATTTGCGAAAAAAACCATCAAAG
This sequence comes from Caryophanales bacterium, assembly GCA_014896555.1. Classification (GTDB taxonomy): domain Bacteria; phylum Bacillota; class Bacilli; order Bacillales; family DSM-4216; genus Bacillus_O. The sequence continues at coordinate 3,972 of JADBKC010000116.1, forward strand.
GATTAGGAAAAATGGTGGGCATAGCCATGTTTCTTTTAGCCTTTCTTCTTTTAGAAACCGTCCACATTCATCCAGCCATCGTGATCATCCTCTTTTTAGCCTATGGAAGCATCCATTTTCGGATAGCTGGCAAATGGAAAAAAGAACACAAAAACAAGGAGAATGAAAAAGCATGACCATTTGGATTCAACTGATGATTGGATTTTTTATTGCGAACGCCCTTGGATATGGTGGCGGTCCTTCATCTATTCCTTTCATGTATGAGGAAATCGTTCCACATTACCATTGGTTAAATGATCAAGAGTTTTCGAATATGCTTGCCCTTGGAAATGCCCTCCCTGGCCCTATCGCTACCAAAATTGCCGCCTTCGTAGGATTTGATGTAGGCGGATGGGCAGGTATGTTCGTCGCTTTAGGAGCAACCGTCCTACCTTCCGCTGCGGCGCTCATCTTTTTGTTAAGAGTACTTGAAAAACACAGGCAATCACTCGTTGTAAAAGGAATGACGCTCTTGGTACAGCCAGTCATTGCGATTATGATGGCAGTCCTTACTTGGCAAATGGAGAAAAGCTCGATCACTTCCATCGGAATTTGGCATTCTCTCGGTATTGCAGCCGTTGCCTTTTGGGCGATGGAAAAAATCAAACTTCATCCCGCTCTCGTCATTGTGGCGGCCTTTGCTTATGGCGGCATTGTACTGCAGCACAGCATGTAAAAGTGAGAAGCAAAAGTCTCTCCCAAACCTTCCGCCAACTTCTATTTTTGATTACAACGCAATAGGATATGATACGAAATAGTACGTATTCAAGATTCGGAATGTTTTTTACACTAAAAATGACCGAGAAGCCCACTTACGCTTCGCTTAGAAGTGGGGGCTTCTCGGTCAGGATGATAAACTAAATAAACGTTAGCCTTCCACCTTTTCGATGGAAGGCTGATTTACAGTTGTGAAAATTAGAAAGCAATCGAGACAAATTTTGTTTCCAAAAATTCTTCCATTCCGTGATGGCCGCCTTCACGTCCGAGACCGCTTTGCTTAAAGCCGCCAAACGGAGCTTGGGCAACAGATGGAAGGCCGTCGTTTAAACCAACGATGCCATATTCTAGTTGTTCCGTGATTTGAATGGCCTTGCTAATATTTTCTGTAAAGACGTAAGCTGCTAAGCCGTAAGGAGTGTGATTCGCTCTTTGGATGACTTCTTCTACACTTTGGAACATAGTGATAGGAGCGAGCGGACCAAATGTTTCTTCTTTCATGCAAAGCATTTCATCCGTGACATTAGTGATCACTGTCGGTTCAAAGAAGAATCCTTTGTACTGATCTGCTTTTTTGCCGCCGATCACCACTTTTCCGCCTTTTTCCACCGCATCTTCAATATGTCTTTCTACTTTTTTCACTGCATTTTCATCAATCAGCGGACCAATTTCGACTCCTTGATCCAATCCATTGCCCATTTTTAATTGTTGAACAGCTTCTGCCATTTTTTGAGTAAAGGCTTCCGCAATCGTTTCATGGACATAAATTCGGTTCGCGCATACACACGTTTGTCCTGCATTTCTAAATTTGGAGGCAATAGCACCCGCAACCGCCTTCTCGATATTTGCGTCATCCATTACGATAAGAGGAGCATGGCCGCCTAATTCAAGCGATACTTTTTTCACCGTATCCGCTGCACCGCGCATCAAAATCTTTCCAACTTCCGTCGAACCCGTGAAAGTGATTTTTCTAACCCGTTCGTCCGCCAGCCATGTTTCTCCAATTTCTTCTGGATTTCCTGTAATAATATTCAGAACGCCTTTTGGTATGCCTGCTTTTTCGGCCAACTCTGCTAATTTAAACGCCGTAAGAGGTGTTTGCTCAGCAGGCTTCACGACAACTGTACAGCCCGCTGCCAATGCTGGAGCCACCTTCCTTGTAATCATGGCAGCCGGAAAATTCCAAGGCGTGATAGCTGCTACAACCCCAACTGGCTGTTTTAAAACTAAAATACGTTTATTTTCATGGGAAGCAGGAATGGTCTCCCCATAAATGCGTTTTCCTTCTTCCGCATACCAGGAAATGAAACTGTTTGCATAATTCACTTCCCCAATGGCTTCTTTTAACGGCTTCCCTTGTTCTCTAGTCATGATCTCGCCGATTTCTTCTTTATGTTCTTCAATTAATTGATGCCATTTATACAACAAAGCGCTTCTTTCGCCTGCTGTTTTTTTCGACCAAGACAAAAAAGCGTTATAAGCAGCGTCCACCGCTTTTTTCGCTTCCGCTTTCCCGCCGTTTGGCACAGAAGCAATCACTTCTCCATTTGCCGGGTTGATCACATCAAATGTAGGTAATTCTGTTCCGGTCCATTCACCATCAATAAACATAGGTGTAACCTTCATCCTTGATACCTCCTATCCTAATCTTTCAAATGTTGCAAGCGGCTTCAGAATGGTTTACATCATTTAAATCATTACATCCATCATTTCGGATAATCCAAAGATCAGTCGCTATTTTCTTTCTCTTTTAGAATTTTCCAACAATTCGAAGAACCAATTTTTCAGCAGTGAGAAAACCCTCGTATCACGAAACGAACATCGTTTGATGCATCGACCAATATCCTAAATGTCATGATGAACTCCCAATAAGGAATATTCATGTTCATCATTCCGCTGAATCTTGAAATAGGTATTACCTAAAAGAAATTGACCACAAACATGTTTGTACCCTTCCCGTTTAACTTTGTTATTTTTTTCGTTGACCGATCAAACCCTTTTCTCTGGAAACGAGCAAATCCTCAACGAGAACATGTCCCTTTTAGCCAAAATTAGTTGAATTGCTTTTGAAGACTAGTCATACAATCCTTCAAATTTCCGAATGTCTTGGCAAGACGAAACGATAGAGGATGAAAACAAAAATCTTCATAACCACAAACTTCATTACCACCTCCATCAACCCTCTCTTCTTATCATAACACTGTAAATTTCCATTTGGTGATTTTTTGTACTGGGAGATGGTATGATAGGAAACAATTTCAATCAACTACTTCCTATGGTCGAAATTTTGATTGCTTTCCTCATAATGTGGTGGCTGCCGACTTTGTCGACAGCCAGAATACCCAAACATTCATATTGCTTTCTTACTATTTTTTTGGCTGAACCTTTCCTGTCCATTCCAACATGCCGCCAATCATGTTTCGGACTTTGTATCCTTGATCTTGCAAGTAATGGCAAACATTTTCGCTGCGGCGTCCAGAGCGACAAATGAAAATATATTCCTTTTCTTTGTCCAGCTGGTCGAGAGAATTCGGAATTTCTCCCATTGGGATGTGCTTGGCTTCCGGTATCATTCCTTCCTGTACTTCTTCTTCTTCACGAACGTCAATTAAATTGAGTTTTTCACCTTTTTCCAGCTTTTCTTTCAATTCTTCCGCTGTAATGATTGGAATTTCTTGCATGCTGCCATCTCCTTCTGAATAAAACCGTTTATCAATGTTTAATAAGTAGAGTTTTTGTTTAAAATTTTAGGCGGTCTCAACGTTCTTTTCCGCATTTTTTCATCTGTCCCGCCCATAATAACCTAAATCGTACTATAGGTTAAGCGGGCGGGAACTCTTCACTCGTTAATTGGCTACGATATTCACCAATTTTCCTTTCACTGTAATCACTTTTCGAATGGTTTTTCCGGATAATTGTTCTTGAATTTTTTCATCGGCGAGAACCAGTTTTTCCATTTCCTCTTTGCTCGCATCCTTGGCGATGGTCCGTTTGGCGCGTACCTTTCCGTTAATTTGAATGACAATTTCTACTTCATCATCCACTAGCTTCGATTCATCGTAAGTTGGCCACGGTTCGTACGTAATCGTGTCATAGTGTCCCAATTTTCCCCATAATTCTTCCGCAATATGAGGGGTGATGGGGGACAACAGTTTTACAAAGCCTTCAGCAAATGGCTTCGGCAAATAGTCAGCTTTGTATGCTTCGTTGACAAACACCATTAATTGCGAGATTGCCGTATTAAAATGGAGCTGTTCATAGTCCTCCGTCACTTTTTTCACCGTTTGATGATACACTTTTTCAAGCGCATTTCCTTCTTCTTTGATCTTGCCGCTTAGCTGGCCATTTTCATCCACAAACAGTCTCCAAACACGGTCAAGGAAACGACGTGCCCCATCAAGTCCAGTTGTACTCCATGAAATAGAAGCATCTAAAGGACCCATAAACATTTCATAAAGACGCAGCGTATCAGCGCCGTGGCTTTCAACGATTTCATCCGGGTTGACGACATTGCCGCGCGATTTGCTCATTTTTTCATTATTTTCACCAAGAATCATACCTTGGTTATATAGCT
>JADBKC010000117.1 GCA_014896555.1 Caryophanales bacterium
CCAGCCGCTAAAAGTCAGCGATTAACAGATAATCAATAGGTTTCTCGCTTTTTGAGGAGCCTGTGCCTATCAACGAGTAAATGCTCCCTGGTTCTAGCACTATTTCCAGTCTAGAAGAATGGACCTCGTTCGCTAGTTTGGCAGTAAACTCAGCAGTCATTGGCGTCATTCCGATATATTCAGTTGCTTCTTTGAAAGAAACGTCTTGAAAAAAGAGGTCGCCGGTTTCAGTTATGATATCGATAGGCGGAGAATCGGGTGATAAATGAATAAAACGCAGCTTTGCTTCTTGGCGGGGAACAAAGGAATCATAAGGATAGCGAATCAATTGTACTTTTTTCTGCATCCCGGCTGCTGCAAATAACAAATGTTCTCCTGGATATATTTGAACTTTTTTACTAATAAGGGCGTCCCATGTCTTGTCGGAAGGGTATATGTCGATGAAATAAAGACCGGGCGAAAAAAGAATCGTTTCGCTGATCTCTTGAAAGGTATGCCGGCGAATAAGAACACGTCCATTTACATAAATGTCCAATTTCGGCGAATCGGGAGAAGCGTGAAAAAAGCGGATCCGTGCTGGAAAAGTAGAGGCATGCGGTTTCAAAGATTGATGATATTTTTCGTAAAAAAGAATAGGCGTAGTTGGTTCAAGGTGTTTATAAGAGCGGGAAAAATCGTTCGGATGCTTCATTTTTTTCACCTGCACTTTCATTCTCCAATATACATACCCATTGTACGCAGGCAATAATTCGGTTATGCCCTTCAATATTCATTTTCATTCACCTATTGGATCAAAATGGAATTCGGCTTTAAAGTGGAGATGAGGAAGATCATCCTTTCTTTTCAGTGAACATTGGGTGGTGCTAACAGGTTATAACAGCAGCGAATTGGATGATCGAAAGCATTTGCAGTGTCCAGTTGCTTTGCTTTTCTTTTTAAGAAAAAACGATAAAATAATGACAGAGAGTATTTTGAAAGAAAACGAGGTGAAGGAGAATGGAGAACGAAAGACGTTTAGATAAAGCGACATTCGCAGGTGGTTGTTTTTGGTGCATGGTCAAACCATTTGACCAACTGTTGGGAATTGAAAATATTGTTTCTGGATATACAGGCGGCCATAAGCCGAATCCTACTTATGAAGAAGTTTGCAGTGGAACGACCGGGCATTATGAAGCGGTAGAAATCACTTATGATCCTGAGCTTTTCCCATATGAAAAGCTGCTCGACATATTCTGGATGCAAATTGATCCAACGGATGACGGCGGTCAATTTTATGATCGGGGATCTTCTTATAAAACAGCCATCTTTTACCATAATGAAGAACAGCGAAAATTAGCGGAGCAGTCAAAAAGAAAGCTTGAACAAAGCGGTCAATTTTCCCGGCCGGTTGTAACAGAAATTTTGCCAGCAAAACCGTTTTATCCTGCTGAAGACTACCATCAGGACTTTTATAAAAAATTCCCTCTCAGATACAACGCTTATCTGATCGGATCAGGACGGGAACAGTTTATCAAAAAACATTGGGGGAAAATGTAAAATGAAGAATCAAGAAGAATTAAAAAAACAACTGACTCCTATTCAATATGAAGTAACACAAAATCAAGGAACAGAACCGCCTTTTCAAAATGAATATTGGGATCACTTTGAAGAAGGCATTTATGTAGATATCGTGTCCGGAAAGCCGTTATTTAGCTCAAACGATAAATATGACGCTGGCTGTGGTTGGCCGAGTTTTACAAAGCCGATTGACGAAAAAGAAATGGTCGAAAAAGCAGATTTTAGCCATTTTATGATCAGAACGGAAGTGCGGAGCAAAACAGCTGATTCGCATTTAGGACATGTATTCAATGATGGTCCAGCACCAACAGGCCTTCGGTACTGCATTAATTCAGCCGCTCTTCGATTTATTCCGAAAGAGAAAATGGCCGAAGAAGGGTACGCTGATTATTTATATTTGTTTGAGGATAAAGAAGAGAAAGGATGAACAGTTTTGTTTAAATGGCTATTTCGGAAAAAAGAGAAGCCTTCTAAAGAAATAGATGTTTACGCACCTGTTAGCGGGAAAGTCCTTTCACTTGAAGAAGTACCTGATCCGGTCTTTTCTGAAAAAATGATGGGAGACGGAATGGCTATTGAACCTAGCGACGGGAATGTGGTGGCTCCTTTTGACGGGGACATCATACAAATATTCCCAACCAAACATGCCGTGGGGATAAAAGCAGCCAATGGAGCTGAAATCTTGATTCACATTGGGCTGGATACCGTATCGATGAAAGGGGAAGGTTTTGAAAGACATGTTTCCCAAGGCGACAAAGTGAAAAAAGGGGATCTTCTCGTCACATTTGACCTAAATTTAATACGAGAAAAAGCTAATTTCACCATCACACCCGTCATCTTGACGAATGGCGATATGATTGAAAATATTGCAAAAAAAGGAATTGACATTGTATCAGCTGGAGAAGATGTACTGCTTACCGTAACAGTAAAATAACAGAATCAGACAGGAATGAATTTAGGCTAACACCCAGTGCTGCCATAGGGCACATGCATACTTTGAACTAGTGAAAGAGAAAAATGCCAATCATGAGGAGTGAAAGGTATGCATTATCATCATGGATATGATTGCTTTGGAGGATATGAACCTGTAGGATATGGAGTTGGATCTGGTTATGGATATGCCGGCGGCTTTGGATATGGATTCCCTTATGGTTCTTGTTACGGATACAGTCATTGGTTTGCGCTCATCGTTGTCCTTTTTATTTTGCTGATTATCATTGGGGCAACTTGCTACGGTACACCGAAATAAATGCCTAAATCTTTAAAAGTAGCGGAATGACATTGTTCAATATGAAGATGTGTCGATCATTTGAATCCAATCTTAAAGTCTGGTCCATGCATCAAGAAACTTGACTACGGTAAGAAATGAATACATTTCGACCAGTTGAAATACATTACTGCACCTACTGAATAGGATGACTATATGGTTCTACAGGCGTTCACCTTTACCTGCACTCTGGGAGTTTGCCGGCAGGAATGCTGTTCATAAAGGCAAAAAACGATAGGCGTTTGTCCTATCGTTTTTTGCCTTTGAAAACATAAATATTCGTTTATTAAAAGTAATAAAATTATTAAACACGGATAAATTTTTAGAAATCGTTTTATTCACGAATAATAATTTCTTTAATCGAAACTATTATTCGTATTATTTGTTGACGGAAGTGGTGATGTTTGGTAAGGTGGTGGTAGAAAGATCGGAGAAAGAGGGAGATCAATGTGAACCATATGTACGATGTCATTGTCGTTGGAGCAGGCCCTGCTGGTATATTTGCCTGCTATGAACTGACGTTGAAATTACCTCAAGCGAAAATTTTGTTAATTGATAAAGGTCATGATATTTTCCGGAGACACTGTCCGATTTTGGAGAAAAAAATTGAGAAATGTCCTCCAGCAGTGGGCAAAAAATCATTTGCCGGCTGCTATCCCGCATGCTCCATTACAAATGGGTTTGGAGGCGCCGGGGCGTACTCTGATGGAAAATTTAATATAACAAGCGAATTTGGCGGCTGGATGACGGATTATTTGCCTGACTCCACTGTGCTGGATCTCATTCATTATGTAGACAGCATTAATTTGAAACACGGTGCAACGAATTCGATTACCAATCCCTTAACAGAAGAAGTAAAAGCAATCGAAAGACGAGCATACGCCGCAGGATTAAAGCTGCTGCGCGCACAAGTCCGTCATTTAGGAACCGAACAAAACATAGCCATTTTAAAAAGTATTTATGAATATTTGCAAGACAAAATTGAGATGGTTTTCAAAAAAGAAGTAGAAGATCTGGCTACGGAAAAACAAGGAGATCGTCATGTAGTGAAAGGAATCGTTCTAAAGGATGGAACGACGATTGCGGCTGAAAAAGTGGTGGTGGCGCCAGGAAGAGATGGATCAACTTGGCTTGCGAAATTATTGAAAAAACGTCGTCTGAAAATGATTAATAACCAAGTGGATATTGGCGTCCGGGTGGAAACTTCGAACATTGTCATGGAAGAAATTAATACTCATTTATATGAAGGAAAATTTATATTTAATACTTCTGTCGGCACAAGGGTCCGAACGTTTTGCAGCAATCCGTCCGGACATGTAGTAGTGGAAAATCATACGGGCACTATGTTGGCTAATGGTCATGCCTACAAAGATCCTAAACTGGGAAGCCACAATACCAATTTTGCTTTGCTGGTGTCTCATACATTCTCAGAGCCGTTCGATCAGCCGAATGAATACGCTCATGAAGTATCCAGCCTCGCTAACAAGTTGTCAAACGGCGGAATTATTGTACAAAAATATGGAGATTTGCGAAAAGGTCGACGTTCCACACTGAAAAGAATCAAAGAAGGTTTTATTACTCCAACGTTAAAAGAAGCTGTCCCTGGCGATTTAGGATTAGTGCTTCCATACAATACGATGAAAAGCCTGATCGAAATGATCGAGGCGCTCGATCATGTTACTCCCGGCATCGCGTCAGAACATACACTTTTTTATGGAGTAGAAGCGAAGTTTTATTCGGCTCGTCCAAAACTGAACGATCGTTTTGAAACTGACATTTCTGGATTGTATGCGGCAGGTGATGGGGCAGGAATTACACGCGGTTTAGCGCAAGCCAGCGCTTGTGGAGTATGGATCGCAAGAGATATTGTGGAAAAACTTAGTTCAACTAAGCAAAATGAGAAAGTTCCTCAAAATGTATAAAATTGCATCATGTTCAAAATCTTTTCTGCTGTCATTCAGAACCATCCATTATCCAAAAGCCGTTGAAAAAACGGCTTTTGGATAAGCTCTCGGTTTCCTTAGACAATTAACTAATTATTCTTTCATCCTGTTTATAAAGCTCCCAGGCATCATCAAATATGGACATGCTTTTCAAATAATCGCCATTCATCTCTAAGTAATTGGAAATCTCATGATAATCTTCCGATTTTTTCGGAAAGCTATGATCTAAGAAAAGATGATTGGCAAAACGGGAAATATCGTCTCTCGGCGGTTCTTCCCTATATTTCATCATGTAGTGATAGAATGATTTTCCCATCAAATCTCCCCTTTTGAAACCATATGGTGATAGGATTGCTTTTACATCATGGACAAAACCGTCATTTCGAAACTCGACTTCATGTATCTTTCTCTGGAAATGGCCATTCTTGTCCGAAAAAAGCTCTATTGACTATATCCGTTCTGTTATTTCATTTAAACGAAGACAAGTTCGAATTTTTTTGATACATTTTACTCCTCAAAAGGATAAATGGTCAATATGAAAACAAAAATGTGCTATGAGCCTTTGTTATATGGAAAGAAGTTTCTGTTTGGTGGAAACCTTCATAATCATGCTCTTTTGGAAGTTAAAGATGAATTATCTTTGAACATATTTTACTATGAAAGCTTAAACCTGTGAAAAGGTATTGGCATGATTAGACAAAAAGAACAGTTGAAAAGTTGGATGAAAGTAGTGAGCAGGCCAAGTTCTTCCAGCATATAGTGTAAAAAAGGCATCTATAAGGAGATGGGAGGCCGTGAAAAAAAGAAAACGACCTAAATTTCAAATCGGCGACACGGTAGTGGTAACCATATATGGAACAGTTGGCGTCGTAACCAATATGAAGCATTTGGACGGAGAGATTGTGTACGAAATTAATAAAAGCGAAGGACTGTTCAAAGAAAGTTCTCTTGTCTTTTTAACGGAGTATGAAGGAGGAGAAAATCATTATGAACGGCTCTTCATTGAGTATAAATACTCTTTTGGTGATCTTGTCAGAGTAAAGGGATGCGAAAACGCTTTGTTTAAGATAGTAGGATGTCGAACGGAAATATGGCGTTATAAAGAAGATGCCTGGGAAGATATCATATATGAAATGACTCGTATACCTGATGGAGAATGGCTAGAAGCACATGAAGAGGAACTAAAGCTAGTAGCGGATTATGAGGAAGCAGAAAGAATTTTAAAGAAAATGGAATTATTACTCATTCCGGCGAAAGCGAAGCAAAAAGGATTGCCTGCTCCGGAGTCTCCAGAAATAGTAATTGACCGTCTGCTCGATGAATTCAATGATTATCAGCGGCTGTATTCCTATTTTCAAGATGAATTTTATCGGCTGAAAGTGAAGGAGATAATAGAAAAATTAAAACATGTCCAGTTACTTAGAAGCCAAAAGTCAGAATGACGAGAGAAAATGAGGAATCATAGATTGGATGAGCGTGAATAAAATGTATTAAAAAAGGGGGCAAGCAGGAAAATTCTTGTATAAGAGAGAAACATAATAAAAGAAAATGATCATCGGGCAGGAGGGCAAATGGATGAGAGAAATAGAAGTGTATATTGATACGGAAGAAATTGCAGAATTTTTTTACGGTGAACTAGTAAAAAGAGGATTTATTCCCATTAAATCGGAAGTAGATGAATTAGCAGATATAACATTTGAATATCTGTTAGCGAAAAGCATCATTGAAGAAGATGAAGACGAAGATGAAAGCGAATAGTCTAAATGTAAACAGATCACGATAAAAAAAGCGAGTTGGAATTTTGCCTTCCACTTGCTTTTTTATTTCTTAAAAAATAGGAGAAAAAGGGTTCGAAACTGTACATAACATTAGCTAAGAAGATTGAAATGAAAAATTATGAAACGAATCGACCATTAAACCGTAAGATTAGTGAAGAAATGAATGGGGGGAAAGGAATGTCCATTTTCACAAAAGTATTGACAAGCATTGGAATAGGAAGCGCAAGAGTGGATACGAAATTAGAACATACAAGTTACAAAGCGGGAGATCCGATACGTGGAGTTGTCGAAGTATATGGCGGTGTGACCGAACAAACAATAGACGCTATTTATCTAACTGTCAATACAACTTTTACTCGCCAAAAGGATGACCATCCATATACAGAAACAGCTGCTATTGAACAATATCAAATTACTGAACCGTTTCTAATGAAGGCCAATGAAACGAAAGTATTTCCTTTTTCCTTCACCCTGCCAATAGATGCTCCTTTAACATTTGGTAATACGCGTGTTTGGGTTCAAACCGGATTAGATATAAAGAATGCAGTAAATCCTCAAGATGAAGATTATATTGCTGTGCGTCCCAACCAAATGACAGCTGCAGTGATCGAGAAAATAGAAAAACTAGGATTTCGGCTTCGAAAAGTAGAGTGTGAACAAACAACTTTCGGTACCAGCCGCAGCTGCCCGTTTATTCAAGAATTCGAATTTTTTCCCGTGAATGGACTGTTTTTAGGCAAATTGGATAAATTGAAAATAGCATTTCTTGAACAAACGGAAGAACGTATGGAGTTATTCATGGAGGTAGATCGCCATGCTCGAGGACTTGGCGGGTTTTTAAGCGAAATATTAGAAACGGATAAAAATCATATGCGGTTTTCTATCGCAAGCCAAGATTCTCCATTGTTGAGCAAACTGCTGGAACAAAAGATCATATGTTGTTTATCCCATAGAAGGGATAAACAAGACAAAAAGAATTGAATGGCAGAAGGTGAAACATTTTTCAATAATTACGGAGGAAAAAGCCCATATCGACAGAATCCATCCATTCTTTTTGACAAAATTAGTGGAATTTTGATGAAGGGATCGACAAGGTGAAAGTCAAAACTTTGTGTATATGGATGGAAGTCTATTAATTGAATAGGGGCGAGGAAAATTGAGTAAATGGAAAATGTTGTTGCCAAGTGTCAAAGAGTATCAAGTGACCTTGTTTCAAACCCCGCATTACGGAGAAACAGAAGGATACGAAGCTGTTTATCATCTCCCGATAAAAGCAAAAAACCATCGGGACGCTTTGGAAGCCGTTTTTCGCATTTTTAATGTATTTGATTTACTGCCGCCTGATTTCTCGGCACGGCTTGTCTCTACAGGTGATATCGTACAAATTTCCAAAGGTTCACATAAATGTTTTTATCGACTGGAATCGGGCGGCTGGAGAAAGATTGAACGGAGTTTGGTTCAATAATAGGATGGAGTGCCTTTGTTGGCATCTTCTCCTATTCTTATTTTCGATCTTTGCCGGAATACTCTTTTCCTTGCGCATCCTGTTCTGCTAAAATGGCCTCCGGCCGAACATGATTATTTTTCTTTGGAGCGTTTATTTTGCTGCGATGTTTTACCCATTTAAAATCCTTC
>JADBKC010000118.1 GCA_014896555.1 Caryophanales bacterium
AAAACGGCTCGTTTTTCTCCACTTGCTTTATTTTAGGGACTTATCAGACAGCCCCGAAAGCATGAACATCGTTTCAAAATGAAACTGCCAGTTGGATGTTATTTCATTTCTTGAGACATTTTTTCAAAAGCTCGCTCTACTGCTTGGATGGTTGTCCGGATATCTTCTTCCGTATGAGCGAGAGTAATAAACCAAGCTTCATATTTGGAAGGAGCCAGGTTAATGCCTTGATGAAGCATCAGTTTGAAAAAGCGGGCAAACCGTTCGCCGTCGCTTGCTTGCGCTTGAGTATAGTTTTCGACCTTTTCATCCGTAAAGTATACCGTAAGCGCACCTTTTAAACGGTTAATCGTAATCGGAATTTGGTGCGTTTGCGCCGCTTTTAAAATTCCTTCTTCCAACATAGCCCCAAGCCGGTCGAGATATTCATAGACACCGTCTTCCTTCAATACTTCCAAGCAGGCAATTCCCGCCAAAATGGAAGCTGGATTTCCGGCCATGGTTCCCGCTTGATAAGCTGGACCAAGAGGAGCTACTTTTTCCATAATATCCACTCTTCCGCCATATGCCCCAATTGGCAGTCCGCCGCCGATAATTTTTCCCATGGCGGTTAAATCAGGGACGACCCCGAGCAAATCTTGAGCACCTCCGTACATAAAGCGGAACGCCGTAATGACTTCATCAAAGATAAGCAGAGCGCCTGCTTTGTGCGTTAATTCTTTCACTTGTTCTAAAAATCCCGGTTTCGGCTCTACGATACCAAAGTTTCCTACAATAGGTTCAACTAAGACTGCCGCCACTTCATTTCCCCATTTATTGATGGCTTCGCGGAACGATTCGACATCATTGTATGGAACGGTAATGACTTCTTTTGCGATGCTTTCTGGTACGCCTGCTGAATCAGGTGTTCCTAAAGTAGAAGGGCCTGATCCTGCTGCGACTAGCACTAAATCGGAATGTCCATGATAGCATCCTTCGAACTTTATAATTTTGTCTCTTCCCGTGTAGGCTCTTGCTACGCGGATGGTGGTCATCACAGCTTCTGTTCCGCTGTTGACAAAACGAACTTTTTCCAGCGAAGGTATCGCTTCTTTTAACATTTTGGCAAATTTCACTTCAAAAGGAGTCGGCGTTCCGTATAAAACCCCATTTTCCGCTGCTTTTTGAATCGCTTCGGTAATATGGGGGTGGGCATGTCCTGTAATGATAGGACCGTAGGCTGCCAAATAATCAATATATTTATTGCCGTCGACATCCCAGAAATAGGCGCCTTTTGCTTTTTCCATGGCAACAGGCGCTCCACCGCCAACTGCTTTATAGGAGCGGGACGGACTGTTCACGCCGCCGACGATATGCTCCAGCGCCTCTTTATGTAAACGTTCTGAATGGGAAAAGTCCATAAAAGTATTCCTCCTGCCGTGTCATAACTAATATTGAGTTTTTCATATATATTATACATATTTCCAACCCATTTTCATAAAAATGAAATTTTCAACGGCAAGCGTTGTTAGATTTTCACAAATCAGCAACCGAAGAAAGGCATCAGTATATGGTATTAGGATATGTTCTTAAACAGATGGAACGTTGTTAAAACGAAAGAGGAAGAAGACAGCGAAAGACATGGTTGGCGAAAGGGAACGGGAGGTCATCGAATGCCGTATTTATTAATGGCCGCAGTGATTATTTGTATGACACTAAGTTTGCGCGAATTGTTTGTTCCGTCTAGATGGAAGTACAAAAAACTATCTTTTGAAAATTTTCTCTTGTTGGGGCTGTTATATGTGACCATCATGATCGGCTTTGGCCTACTTTACTTACTCTTAGATATGCAAGGCTATGCCATTTTGACCGGAAAAGGAATGTATAGCGAAAGTCTTTTGGAAAAGCTCCATACTTCCCTCTATTTCAGCGGGATTACGTTATTTACAGTCGGCTATGGAGATTTAGTTCCTAGCGGTATTGGACGCTGGATTGCGTTAGTGGAAGCATGGCTAGGCTACACCATTCCAGCAGCCTTTGTCGTGAAAACATTCATTGATTGGGAAAAATAAAGTTCAACTAGCCATCAGTCACAGATGGTTAGTTGAACTCATCGGGCAATTAGGGAGAGTTAGAACACCTAGATTTTTCTCCTATGGCTTACTCTCCCTTAATGCGGGATAAAGTGAAAATGCCATCAGCTCTGCTGAAGGTTAGTTGAACTCATCGGGCAATTAGGGGCAGATTCCCTCGCCAGACAATTTGCAAATTGTTTTAAAATTGGTTACGCTAAACTCACAAAGGAATGGAGGGATTACGTATGACGTTGAAGATAGGGGAAGCGGCTCCTGATTTTGAACTTCCGGCCAGCAATGGCGAAAAGGTAAAATTATCGAATTTCAAAGGGAAAAATGTGGTGCTGTATTTTTATCCGAAAGATATGACCCCCGGCTGCACGACAGAAGCGTGTGACTTTCGGGATTATCATGACGAATTCTCCAAATTGAATGCTGTGATTCTGGGAATTAGCACGGATTCTTTGGACAAACATAAAAAATTTATTGAAAAATATGATTTGCCTTTTTTGCTGTTGGCCGATGAAGATCATGAAGCATGTGAACTATATGGCGTTTGGAAGCTAAAAAAGAATTTCGGCAAAGAATATATGGGAATCGAACGTTCGACATTTGTCATTGATCAAGAAGGAAAACTTGCAAAAGAATGGAGAAAAGTAAAAGTAAAAGGCCATGTCGAAGAAGCGCTGGAATTTATTAAAAATGAGCTCTCGTAGCCCTTTTTTAGAATGAAAAGGCAATTGTCCATGCATTATGAATCATAAAACATACTGTAAAGTAAGGGCATACCTCCTCATGAAATAAATGTTTAGGGCCGGATCACCGGTCCATTTTTCTTTGAACTAAAATATCGGGAGAAAGCAGCTATTCTTACAAATTTGCTTCAGCGCTTTTCTTGTTTGTATTTTCTTCCAGTAAATCATGGTAAAATGGGAGTGGAGGCCAATTAACGATAAGACATCTAAAATTTCCATAACGGAATAGACAAAATCAAGTGGAGAGGAGCAAAAAAAGTGGAAGTTGTTTTTTCATTTTTTCCGCCGGCTGATTTAAGAGAACAATTAATCAATGAATTTCCCGATTGTCATTTTCAATTTTATCGAAAAATTTCTGAAGCGGAATGGAAAAATGCTGAAGTCATCGTCACATACGGCGAAGATTTGTCAGAAAAAATCATTCATTCATCGCCGCGTCTACGATGGATTATGGTTTGTTCGGCAGGCCTTGAAAAAATGCCGTTTCAAGCTATAAAAGAAAAGAATATCCTCGTGACAAATGCCAGGGGAATTCATAAAATCCCAATGGCTGAATTTACATTAGGTCTTATGCTTCAACACGTGAAAAGATATCCTGAACTCGCCGCTTTCGAAAAACAAGGATTCTGGAATAAAAAACTGCCTTTGCAAGAATTGGCGGAAAAAGAAGTGCTTGTATTGGGGACGGGAGCCATCGGAAGCGAAATTGGCAGGCTTTCCAAAGCATTTCGAATGAAAACAAGCGGAGTTAATCGAAGCGGGAAACCAGTGGACTATTTTGATCGCATCTATACGTTTCAAGATTGGAACATTGCGCTTAGTACGGCCGATTTCATTGTCTCTGTTCTTCCAAGCACGCCTGAAACCCGTTATCTTTTAAGGGAAAATCACTTTCAAAGCATGAAAGACACAGCTGTCTTTATCAATATCGGGCGGGGAGACCTTGTAGAAGAAAAAGTGTTGTTAAATGCTGCAAAACAGAATCAAGTGGCCCATATTTATTTGGACGTTTTTGAAAAAGAACCCCTTCCCCCAGAGCATGAATTTTGGACATTGAATAATATTACGGTAACGCCGCATATATCAGCGATGTCGAAAAATTACTTGCCAAGAGCGTTTGAAATATTAAAACACAACTTATCTACATATATTACAGGAAGAAAAGATTTTTGGAATGTGGTCGATCTGGACAGGGGGTACTAGCGTTGAAGATTTATACGAAGACAGGAGATAAAGGAACAACTTCGCTTATCTACGGGCAAAGAGTTTCTAAAACCGATGCCCGCGTAGAAGCATATGGGACATGCGATGAGGCGAATACGCTCATTGGTTTATCGCTTAGCTATTTCGTGCATGAATCATTTGACGGAAAAGAAGAAGTAGCAAATGTTTTACAGCAAATTCAAATAGAACTTTTTTACGTTGGTGCAGAATTGGCTACTCCTCCCGAAAAAGAAGTGAAGTGGAAATTAAAAGAAAATAATATCCAATTTCTCGAAAAGATGATTGATCAATGGGATGGGAAGTTGGAACCATTAAATAATTTTATTTTGCCTGGGGGCCATCCCGCGGGAGCCGCGCTTCATGCAGCCCGGTCAGTTGTCAGAAGAGCAGAACGAAAAGCGGTAAAAGTAGAAAAGGTAAACCCTCTTGTTCTGGCTTATTTAAATCGACTTTCCGATCTATTGTTTGTCGCAGCAAGATATATAAACGCTAAACTTGGGCAAAAAGAGAAGAAACTTTCTATAGAATCATGAGAATTTTGAATTGAAAACATTGACAAAATCACTATTTCATTAGTACACTTATTATAAACATTACAAATTGAGAACGATTTTTATGTTAAAGTGAGGTGCATGACGGTGGCGCAGGAACATCTTAAAGAAGCTTTAGAAACGTTAAAAGATTCTGGAGTACGTATAACTCCTCAGCGTCATGCAATACTTGAATACCTGGTCCAATCCATGTCACACCCAACGGCAGATGAAATTTATAAAGCATTAGAAGGCAAATTTCCCAATATGAGTGTGGCAACCGTTTATAATAATTTGCGAGTATTTCGTGAAGTTGGATTAGTGAAAGAGCTGACCTACGGCGATTCATCCAGCAGATTTGATTTTGTAACAACCGACCATTACCATGTCATTTGTGAAGAGTGCGGCAAAATTGTCGATTTTCACTATCCCGGACTGGACGAGGTTGAACAATTTGCTTCGCATGTTACTGGTTTTAAAGTGAGTCACCATCGGATGGAGATTTACGGGATTTGTCCGGAATGCAGTGCCAAAAAAGAAGTTCACTAAAAAGAATTGTTCTAAAAAGGAACAATTCTTTTTTTGCTATTTATTTCGTTTTTTTCGATTGTACTCCTCATTAAACTCTTTGCCCTCCAAAGAAGGATCGAGCGTAAGGGGCTCTCGGCAATACATGCACATATCTACTCTGCCAAGCATTTTTGTTTGCTTTTCACAGTTTGGACAAACCACCACAACCGCCTTTGTCGAAAGCATTCCAATCCAAAAATACACAACGACACTCGCCATCATGCTTAAAAATCCAGCATCATAAAAATCGTCATGATTAATGGATGATTTCGAAAAAATAAACCTATGTACATTATCAAAAAACCGATAAAAATTAACGAAAGTGCAAAAGTTCGAATACGGTTAATCTTACTTTTATAATTTTTGGCCATCCCATCCCCTCCTAACGTAACTATATCATACTTTACGCTTTGAAATCGGTTAATGTTTTAAAAGGAATAGAAGGAAAATCAGCAGTTTTTGTCGAAATTAGTAGAATGAAAAAATTTAATGGAGGAATTTTTTATGGAGGATATCCTTCGACCCATTTATCAAGAGAGAGCGAGCTCAAAAAATACGCTTGGCATATTATCCATCGAAAAAAGAGAAGGATGGAACTACCAAGAAGAAACATTTGACAATATTTTATTAGTAATTGCAAAAGAAGTCGAAAAAAATTTGCTGGTTAAACATTATGCATATCAAGATAAGAAAGCCGCTCTCTATATTGTGGACGAAGAGCAGTTGAAGGAATGGCTTCTTTTAGGAACGAATCGAAAAATATTGAACTGGCTTTCTGATGGGAAAATTGTGTTTGACCGGAATGACTATATTTATCGATTGAAAGAAGAGTTGCGAGACCCCTCTTCCAATGAAAGAAATTTGAAAATGGCGATTGAATTTTCAAAGGTCATCAAGTCCTACACAGTTGGAAAAACTTTTTTTCATAACGGGCGTTACATGGATGCTTATCATCATATTGCCCGCTCTCTTCATCACTTGGCCTGCTTGGCGATCATCGAAAAAGGATTTCAACCTGAGCTCTCAATATGGGACCAAGTGAAACAATTGAATCCTGAAATTTACAAATTATACGAAGAACTGCTGACAAGCAACGAAAATATAGAAAAGCGGCTGGAACTTCTTTTCTTGGCGAGTGAATTTCTTATTCGTTCCCATACGGAATCTGCCGTTTCTCATTTTCTAAATGTTTTAAGAAAAAAAGACTGTTGGTCTATTGATGATTTAATGAACCATCCGGAGGTCAAATACTATGCACTTGATTTGGAAGTGCTCTTGGAGTACTTGATTCATCAAAATTATGTACAGATTGTTCAGGCAGAAACGAAGGGAATTTATATTTATCATCGGTTCTATAAAATTTTTGGTTAGTTGTAAAATTAAATGCAATAGATGAAGATAAAAAACAAGAAGACCATAGACAAACCGTGTTATGATTAGGTCGACGAAAACACAATCATACGGAGGTTTTATCTATGGTCCAAACTCAGTCTACCACAAATAAACGCTCTTTTAAACATCTAACTGCATATGATCGTGGTAAAATAGCCGTTTTACGCAAACAAGGTAAATCTTTACAAGCGATTGCTAATGAATTGGGCTGCCACAAAAGCACGATTTCTCGTGAATGAAAGCGTGGAACAGTTCAACAAATGAAATCAGACAGGACCTACTTTGAAGCCTATTTTCCAGAAACCGGACAAACCCGATACGAGAATAATCGGAAGGCATGTGGCGCCAAGTTAAAACTAGATTTCGCCATTGATTTCATCCAATTTGTTGAAAAGAAAATCTTAGATGACGATTGGTCTCCGGATGCAGCTTGTGGACACGCTAAACTTCATAACACGTATGGTGATCAGATTGTTTGCACAAAAACCATTTATAACTATATTGATAAAGGGCTAATAGCCGTTAAAAACATCGATTTACCAATGAAGTTGAGACGTAATACCAAAACAAAACGAGTCCGTAAAAATAAGCGCATCCTAGGTCAAAGTATAGAAGAACGACCATCTGAAGTGGAACAGCGTCAAGAATTTGGACACTGGGAAATCGATACAGTCATCGGCAAAAAAGACAAAGAAGATCAAGTTCTCCTGACTCTTACAGAACGTAAGACTCGAGAAGAATTCATGTTCAGAGCTGAAGGGAAAACCAGCCAAGCCATCAATCGTGTCATCGAGAGTTTGCGTAATAAATACGGCAATCATTTTCATCAAGTTTTCCAAACCATTACATCAGATAATGGTTCTGAGTTTGCGGAACTAAGCCTAGCAGTTCAAGATGAGGACACATCTGTTTATTTTACTCATCCCTATTGCTCTAGCGAAAGAGGGACAAACGAGAGACACAATGGCCTTATCAGACGATTTATTCCTAAGGGGAAACCGATTTCTTCTGTATCTAATCAAACGATTGGTTATGCAGAACGGTGGTGTAATAACCTTCTTCGCAGGATATTAGGCTACAAGACCCCAGAAGAATGTTTTCAGGAAGAGCTTTCCCGATTGGTTTCATACGGATCGGCATATTGCGTCTAGCAACTTGACATGGAGCCACCAGCAGGCATGACTGTTCAGCCAGGAAGCCAGCTGACAAAGAGGCTGGCTGTGCCAACAAGGCTATCATGCCTGCCCCTCCATGTAAAGTTGCCCGATTGACAGTCCCTTTTAATTGCAATTTAGTCGAAAACCTTAATCTATCACGGTTAACTTGGGTTTATTAAAAGTGTTGCATTTAATATTGCAATTTAGGGTAAATTTTTTCATAAAAACGCAAAAAAGTAATTGACGTAATTTTAGTTTCTTGTTATATTAATTAACGTCGCTGCTAGATGTGATTGAAAACGGCGGTGACGTAAAAAATGATTGACAGTGATTTTAGTTATATGTTATCATAGAAAAGCCACTGTTAACTGATGGATCCTTGAAAACTGAACAAAACGAAGCGTAA
>JADBKC010000119.1 GCA_014896555.1 Caryophanales bacterium
CTTAAGGCGCTGATACCGCTTCGCCTTCTCGCCATAGCGCCCACCCCTTCCCAGCTTAACAGCCAACTTGCTTTTATCTTAGCACGCTTACCCCGTCATCTATGGACGGGGTAAAAATTGCGGGCTGCTTTTAAAATTTTCATTTTCCCAGTGAAATATCTCCTGCTGCTCTTCTCCCTTAAATACGAGCAAATTATCTTCAATTTTCACTTCCCCTGATTGAACATATTCACTTTTTAGCTCTTGAAGTTTTTGAAATGAACGTTGGTTATAACCGTACAACCAGGCTTCTGTTTTGCTTGTTGAGTCTCCTTTTTGATCGTATTCAACGACAAGTCTTGTCTCTTTTTTCCCGTTTTGGTCAATGGTAAGC
Organism: Caryophanales bacterium; assembly: GCA_014896555.1. Taxonomy (GTDB): domain Bacteria; phylum Bacillota; class Bacilli; order Bacillales; family DSM-4216; genus Bacillus_O. Next base: position 374 of record JADBKC010000119.1, read on the forward strand.
GGTCCTGCAATGATGAAACGGGCCGCACTAGGAACTTCTTCCTTATAAAAGATTTCCCATTTGTTTTTTTCCTCATTGTATTTTTTTGCAATTAACATACCTTTTTGCACGTTATTTTTATCAATGGTTGTGTAGGCTGCTAATATTTCCGGCGTTTTTCCTCCGGATAAATGAAGCACTTCAATCGTTGGTTTTTCAATTGTTTCTATATCATCATGAATACCGCTTTCACGGATCCAATCTTCCTTCGTAAATGTTTGTTGCAGCTCAGCTTTTGGAGCTTCATCTTCTTTTGTTATTTTTTCATTTGCACAAGCTGTTAAAATAGCTAAGCCAAAAAGCATCAAAAAAAACTTCTTCAACATATCGTTCTCCCTTCCAAATTAGAATAACATGCTTTTAGGGAGAAGTGTCACTCTTTCTTATTAATTTGCCTAGGCTGAGTAACGTTTTGTTCATTAAAAATACTTCCATTAGTTGGAATGTCAATTGAAAAGGGGGTAAATCCTATTAACTAATTTTTGTTACTATAGTTTAGATTTGCTACAAGATAAAGAGAAAATATTCCTCCTATTTTTTGGATGAATATTGCCATTGAAAAGAACAAGTTATGCCATATTTAAGGAGAAATTATGACAAAAACAGGGGACAGTGAGGTTCAAAACAAAGACGCTATCGATTTTAGAAAACACAACATTTTTTAACATACATATCCTTGACTAGAATGATCGAAGACATTTTATACAAAAATTATGTGTTGCACAATATGCAATAAAAATGTAACATAATAATTAAATTCGGATATAATAAGTTATACAATCGTTACAGGTGGAATGGATATGAGCTATGCAATTGGTCGAAAAATTAAAGAACTGCGTACAAGCCATAAAATTAGCCAAGAGCAGATGGCTGAAGTTCTAAATACGACACGTCAAAGATATTCACGTTTAGAAAGTGGCCAAGTTGATATTTCTTTTGTATTAATAATGAAAGTCGCTGATTATTTTGGTGTGCCTACATCTGACATTACAAATGCAGAGAGAGAAGATAAAGAACTGGTAACATTCTTTAGAGAGAAAAATTCCAGCGAAGATCTTGTTAATTCTGTTGCTAAAATAGAAAAAATACTAAAAGTGTTTAACGCTCACGAGAAGCTATATTATCAAATGAGGCCACGTGATGAATATGTGGATTGATCAAACAGAAATAGAACAAAAAGCATTACAAGTCAGGCAAGAATATAATATTCAAACCTACGGTATAAAAGATATCTTTAGCTTATTAGCTCAAATGGGAATCGATTTGATACGTTATCCGTTTGGAAAAAATAAGCTATTAGGCTTTTCAACATTCTTTGAGGGAAAAAAGGTTATTGTATCCAATTCATCGGAAATTTTATCAAGAGAAATTTTCACCATTGCTCATGAACTGGGGCATATTCTTTATGACTTTCATGAAGAATATACTGACGTAAAGATTGACATTGAAATCTCTGAAGAATCTGAGGATATTTCGGAAAAAAGAGCGTTTTATTTTGCAAATTGTTTTTTGATGCCGGAAGAACAATTAACAAAATATATTAAATATGAATTGAGGAAACGATGGAAAGAAATTAATGCTTTAGATATTGTACGCTTGCAACTTGAATTTCAAGTGAGCTATGCAGCTATGGTTGTAAGATTATCCCAATCAAAAATGATTAGTTCCGACCATAAGAGTATACTTTTTGATAATAGAAATACCTTGACATCACGTGCTTTGTTTAAAAAGCTTGATGCTGATGAAAGGCTGTTAAGACCTGCTAATGTTACTGAAGTCCCCTCAAGATACCTAGAATATGTAACAAGCAACTATGAGAAAGGCTATATCCCCTATTCAAGCTTAGAAAATGCTTTATCTCTCATTGGGATGGATTCAGAAATTTTTAAGAAAGAAAAAAAGATACACTAATATTGTTATTCATTTATATTTGAGCGGCAAACAGGGGACTATATTTTCTTTCTTTGATAAATTGTACATGCATGAATATTTGTATGAAAAGGAGTTAAAAAAAAATCAGTAGCAGCATTTGAGCTTTTTACAAAAGATGTAGTGGCTGAGCGGATTCAAATGATAAGAAATAAAGATTTGATTGATATGGGAATGAAAGGTTTGTTTGAAAAATACAAAAGAGATGATGAATATCTTTTTGATAATGGAGAATTGTATGCAGTTTCATTGGCTAAAGCAATGGGGTTAGCAGCTTTTATTTTTGATGATACTAAAGAATATAGCCCCCACGAAACTTTAGTCAAGGAATTGATTGAGGATGTAATTCCATTTGCTTTTTATGAATTATTGTTTCTTAAATATTTGAATTCAAACATTCCTTTACAACAAATGCAAAATGAATTTGAGGAAGTTACAATGATAAGTATGGATCGACATCCTATGAATTTCAAAAAAAGAATGTTAATGAAGGAGATAAGTCTGAAATAAATACTTTGGGTTCCAAGTAATAAAAATAGGCATGGCAAAACAAGCCATCCATCGATGACTTTATTGGCAAAATTTGGTTAATTGATCATCAAGTTGTAACTGCCGTCACTCGAAAACCTTGACTTTTAGCTAATAAAATCGCCTGTTCTACCGTGATCTCACGGTTTACTGGAAGAACGTCTGATTTTTTATATAATTCTGGATTATACGGCTCTTTCTTTTTGAGAATGTTGTATATAGCTGTTAACAGCATTCGGGCAATTGCAATAATTGCTCGTTTGTGACCACGACGTTTTTTAAGTTTTAAGTAGCGGTTTCGAATTTCGGGATGCTTTTCACTTTTGACCACAGCGGTTGCACACTGTACCAAAAGAGGTTTGATGTAGCAGCCAGCTCTCGAAATTCTTACTGACTTTTTCTTGCCGGCACTCTCGTTATTCGTGGGTGTAAGTCCTGCCCAGGAACATAAATGCTTAGCTGTCGGAAACACGTCCATATTAACACCTATTTCCGAAACCACGGTAATGGCGGAAAAAATGTTCTTAAAGGACGGAACAGTTAAGATTAAGTTGATTTCTTCTGTGTAGGGCTCGGCAAGAGAAAGGATAATTTTTTCAAGATCTGCTTTACGAGATTGAAGATCTTCATAGTGCTGTTTAATGACCTTTAATTTTTCAGCCTGTTCCGGAGTAATGAATCCGTCAATGGCGAGTTCCAGTTCAGGAAGTTTATCCTTCATGGAGCCGTGAATTAAAGGTTCTATGTCAAAAGAGGTATCTAAAGGATTTTCAAGAAGCTTGTCAATGATGTTCATAGAACTTTTGCCGAAGGTATCCGAAACAACATTTCCAAGCTGAATGTTAGACACGGTTAAACAGTTTTGAAGACGGTTCTTCTCACTTGACATAAAGTTAGTCAGTTTAAAACGATAACGCATAAGGTCACGAAGCTGTCTGATAGCCAGCGGTGGCATAAAGCTTCCAGCTACTAGATCATGCTTAAATAAATCGGCAATCCATTTGGCATCTTTTTTATCAGTCTTTTTACCACGGATCGCTTTGACGTATTTAGGATGTGCAAGAGTAATGTTGCAGGAAATTTCAAGTACATTAAATACGGGAATCCAGTATTTCCCGGTAGATTCCATACAGACATCCTTACAGTTATTTTCACAAAGCCATTGTGACAGCTCTTTCAACCCTTTTGTATAGGTAGAAAAGCGATGGCGTTTGTAAGTAGTGACACCTTTGTTGGTAGAAGCAATACAGGCAACAACAAAGGTTTTGTGGACATCAATCCCACAGCATATTGGATAAACAATCTTTAATCCCATAGGGATAACTCCTTTCACGTTATTATAGGGATAGACAGCATTGACTGATTGCCCAGCAATAAACGAGTAATGTTTATACAAAGATAAGTCTGCGTGCTCTTTTGTCACATTTATTTGTGCTTGGAAAGGCAATCTACACATATAAAAATGCGGTCACTCCACAACTGGAGCAGCCCACTCACCTCCACGTGATTTGTAGTTAACTGTTATCCCTATGACTATAGATTAATAAAAATAACGCTCAAGGCACAATTATTTCATTGCGTTTTGTGCCTTGAGCGAAGCGAAAGGAATGGGTATAAAAATGAAAAAGTTTTCTATTTTAATTGCTGGTGGGGGAAGCACATTCACCCCAGGGATTGTGTTAATGTTATTGGATAACTTAGACAATTTTCCTATTCGTAAATTAAAATTGTACGATATTGATAAAGAACGTCAAGATACTATAGCAGGAGCATGTGAAGTAATTTTAAGGGAAAAAGCTCCGGAAATTGAATTTCTCGCAACGACAGATCCTGAAGAAGCGTTTACCGACGTTGACTTTGTCATGGCTCATATTCGAGTAGGAAAATACGCGATGCGTGAATTAGATGAAAAAATTCCGTTGAAATATGGTGTTGTAGGCCAAGAAACGTGTGGGCCGGGTGGAATTGCATATGGTATGCGTTCAATCGGAGGAGTATTAGAATTAGTAGATTATATGGAAAAATACTCTCCTAATGCATGGATGCTGAATTATTCTAATCCAGCGGCAATTGTAGCTGAAGCGACACGACGCCTCCGCCCTCATTCGAAAGTAATGAATATTTGTGACATGCCTGTCTCTATTGAAGAACGTATGGCCAAAATTTTAGGTTTAGAGTCACGCAAAGAAATGACGGTTAGATATTATGGTTTAAACCATTTTGGGTGGTGGACAGATATTCGCGATAAAGAAGGAAATGATTTAATGCCTAAATTAAAGGAGCATGTTGCAAAGTACGGATACATGATAAACGATAGTGGAGACAATCAGCATGTTGATGCCAGCTGGCAGGATACATTCTTAAAAGCTAGAGACGTATATACAGTAGATCCAGATACCTTGCCGAACACTTATTTAAAATATTATTTCTTCTCGGATGAAATCGTTGCAAATTCGAATCCTAATTATACAAGAGCAAATGAAGTAATGGATGGACGCGAAAAATTTGTATTTACAGAGTGTAAAAAAATCATCGAGAACCAATCAACAGAAGGAAGTGCATTCCATATTGATGAGCATGCCTCATATATTGTTGATTTAGCACGTGCTATTGCTTATAACACGCATGAGAGAATGTTACTCATCGTAGAGAATAAAGGAGCTATTTCGAATTTTGATCCGACCGCAATGGTCGAAATTCCATGCATTGTCGGCAGCAATGGCCCTGAACCACTATCAATCGGGGAAATACCTCAATTCCAAAAAGGGTTAATGGAACAACAAGTATCTGTTGAGAAGTTAGTGGTAGAAGCATGGATAACAAAATCTTACCAAAAATTATGGCAGGCTCTAACATTATCTAAAACAGTACCAAACGCGAAAGTGGCAAAACAAATATTAGATGATTTAGTCGAAGTAAATAAAGGATATTGGCCAGAATTGCATTAAACAGAATTGGGGCTGACCTAAAGCAAAGTGTCATATCCCAAAAAGATATTGTGAAAATACTTGATATCAGGTACTTGTCGGTCAGTCTTGTTTCCCTCCTTTCTTTAAAAAGAAGCAGTAATCTAGTAAACTTTTTAAAGAAAGGAGGATGGAAAATTGAAAATCGAAGAATTGATTAATAAACATTATAATCAACTTAATGAAACGGATCTTCATATTTTAAAATACATATTAAACAATAAAAATACTTGTCATAAATTGGGGATCAATCGTTTGGCCGAAAAGTGCAATGCCTCGCGCTCATCCATTTTAAGATTAGCCCAAAAGCTTGGGTTTAGTGGATATAGTGAGTTTCGTGTGTTTCTGAAATGGCAGGAACAGGAAGGAAATAATAGTGATAAAAGTGAAGTTGAAATTTTAAGAAATGATATTCTCGAAACATTAAAATATGTCAAGAATAAAGATTTTTCTGAAATGTGCAGGTTAATCCATCGTGCAAAAAAAATTTTCATTTTTGGAACAGGTACAGCGCAATTAAACTGCGCTTTTGATTTACAACGAATGTTTATTGCAGTACAAAAATATTTACACGTCATTCAGTCACTAACGGAATTGGAAATGGTTATTAAAAGACTGACGTTAGATGATTTAGTCATCATTATTTCTTTTTCTGGAGATACTCCAACTATTTTTCCTGCCGTTCAGTCATTGGTTGCGAAAGGAATACCATTTATTTCAGTAACAAACTTAAAAAATAATCGATTGGCAAGAATGACTCCTTTTAACTTTTATGCGAACAGCTCAAGTAACGAATTAAGTGACGGCACGAAACTCAACACGTTTGCTTCTTTTTTTATTATTGGAGAGATGCTTTTTAGTCATTATGTCGATTATCTTAAGCAACTTGAAAATGAAGATAAAAATGGTGAACAATCATGAGAAGATCGAAGCATTTTTTGACTTCGAACTCTCAGACCAACATGGTTAAAAGTACTGTTTTTTTAAAACAGCCATTTACTACTGCCTGCAGTTGCCGAATGATAAGCGCATTAAATGAACAATTAATACCAAATATATACAATGGAAGGAGGGCTCAACATCGCTTCTACGAATTTCAATGAAAGAATTATGCTTCACGTATGAAACCTTATGTGAAGCTTTTTCATATTTTACATATGAATATTTTTTGATAAATAGTAATCGTCGTATTAAAAACGGTTACATGATCGTCTATAATAATTAAAAATATTCGGAATTAAAACCTAATTTTCTCTTCAAATTCAATCCTTTTTTTCATTTTCCTCTTATTAAAACTATCGATAACGGCCTTCAAAAGCAATATGAATAGCCTTTTATGCCAATCTATAAAGAAAGTTAGGGCTTGATAAAATGCTTGCAACAACCTGTCATTTAAATGTATGGAAGCGTTTTGTAAACGAGGGAGTATTTGACCCATCTCGCCTAAACAAAAGAATCATAGAATCTTGGTACCGTTGTAAGAACGAGAAAGTGATCCATATTTACCAAAAGGTCAACATATTTTAATAAATGAACTTCTTAGCAATCAAAAACCTTCTCTGTATTTTTGAATATAAACATTATTATTATATTGTAAATAAAATTAAGAACATTTTGTGAATTTATTTTTTATGAAACACAAAAAGGTAAATATTTTGTTATCTTAAAATGTAAGCGTTGTCACGCAAAGGGGAGGAATTACATGGAAAGAAAAACAATTTTAGAAACCGTTTTAGATCATGGCTTTACAAGGCGTGATTTTTTAAAGATGTGTACGGCATTAGCGGCAACAATGGGGTTAGACTTTTCTGAAACAGATAAAGTGGTTGCTGCAATGGAAAAAAGCGAGCGTGTTCCAGTCATTTGGTTACAATTTCAAGATTGTACTGGATGTTCCGAGTCGTTTATTCGTTCTACACATCCAAAAGTGGAAAGCTTGCTTTTTAATATGATTTCGCTTGAATATACTGAAGTTTTATCTGCTGCTTCTGGACATCAAATTGAAGAGGCGAGAAAACATGTAATGGAACATTATTATGGAGAGTATATATTGGCGGTTGAAGGAAGCTTGCCAATGGATGATGCTTTTTTAACAGTTGGCGGTGTTTCAGCAAAAGAAACTTTTATTGAAGCAGCAAAAGGGGCAAAAGCGATCATTGCTTACGGAAGCTGTTCGTCATGGGGAGGCATTCCGGCTGCTTATCCAAATCCAACGAAAGCGAAACCAATTACGAACTTTGTAA
>JADBKC010000001.1 GCA_014896555.1 Caryophanales bacterium
GATGTTTAACAAGTCCTTTTTTGTGAAAGAAGCGATATACCGTTTTGGCTTGTTTGGATGCCGCTTGAACAGAAGTCTGTTAAGGTTTTTTTCTTAATTTTAATGAATGAGAGAAGCATCATTCCCGAAAAAATCAGCCTCGTCTATATTCTAATTAGTCATCTTTTGTCAAAATAAGCTATCTTTGAAGATCAAAGTCGCTTTTTTCTTGAACGCTTTTCCATAAAGGTGTTGTTAGTTTATTGGTAGCCATCCATCAATAAAAGCTGTTCTCTTAAAATCGAGGATTTAACCGTGTTTGAAACAACAATGACAGCAAATAGTCCGAGAAGGTTTAAATTCTGTCCCGAAAATCTTCTCGATTCTTTTGGATTAAAACGCTAAGGTGTGAAAAAATGGTGCTCCTTGGTCGCCCCCAGTTCCTTTCATTATGAATAGTTCATTGCTAGATATGCTTTATCAGAATGATTGCATAATGTGAAAGTGATCCACAACGAAAATATATTCTATTATCGTATAAAAATTGAGAGATAGGGTAAGAATGATAGGGAAAGGGAGGTGGATGAATTGGAGAATCAGAGGGACGGCAGAGAGATTTGTATTATTTGTGAAAACCAAAAAACGACAGGCATTCATTTATTGGAATCTTTTATTTGCACGGATTGCGAAAAAAAGATGACTTCTATTGAAACGAAAAATTCAGATTACTCCTACTATGTACAAAAACTAAAAAAAATAAAATTATCCAATGTCTATTCATAAATCTATATTTAAAAGGTTTCTTTTTGAAATGATGGGAATCGTTATGTTGTTATTTTCATTGAAAATGAGGAAAACAACATTCTGTTTACAAGCATTATGGATGGAAATTATTTTTGAGGCAGCATGTGTCCTTTCTTTCATCAGCTAGTCCAATAGAATGGGACGGTCGATGAACCAGTTTTATATTTTAAGATGGATCATTTAAACATTTTGAAAACCCGTGATTTGTTTTTTGCATGGGGTCTTTTTGTATAATGGTGAGTAGAAAACAAGAAAGGACAAAGAAACAAGATGGAACAAGAAAAAATGCCTATCATGGATGCGTTAATCAAACATCAACAGAAACAGCCTGTTTCTTTTCATGTACCAGGTCATAAAAATGGAGTAGTAATTGGAGAGATTCCAGACGACTTTCAGACAATTTTGGCTTATGATGCTACGGAAATTACCGGTCTTGATGATTTTCATTCCCCAGAGGGAGCGATTCTAGAGGCTCAGACTCTGTTAACTAAACTATACGGTTCCAAGAAAAGTTATTTTTTAGTAAACGGAAGCACTGCTGGCAACCTTGCCATGATTGCCAGTTCTTTTCATCAAGAGGATATTGTATTCGTGCAAAGAAACTGCCATAAATCGATCATCCACGGATTGATGCTGGCCAACGTTCACCCTGTTTTCTTGGAGCCGGAATATGATGAAAAAACAAAAAGCCCTGCAGGTGTTTCTTTGGATACATTGAAGCTTGCTTTGGAGCGGTTTCCAAATGCTAAAGGACTGATTCTTATCTATCCTAACTATTATGGCGTGTCTTACCCGATCAAGGAACTAATTGATTACGCCCATCAAAAGGATTGCATCGTATTGGTCGATGAAGCTCATGGTCCGCATTTCATTCTCGGCGGTTCATTTCCTCCATCTGCTTTAAAAATGGGGGCTGATATTGTCGTACAATCTGCGCATAAAATGCTTCCTGCGATGACAATGGGTTCTTTTTTTCATATAGGTACAGAGAGGCCTTCGTTAGAAAAAGTGGAATTCAACTTATCGCTTTTTCAGTCGAGCAGCCCCTCTTATCCGATTATGGCTTCCTTAGATGCGGCAAGACAATATTTGGCTCTGATAGGGGAAGAAGATGTAGACTTTACGTTGGATGAAAGAGAGCGTTTTAAGGAATGGCTTCAAAATGAGATGGACTTTCAAGTAGCGGTTTCTGAGTTTCCATATGATCCATTAAAGCTTATTGTGCGGAGTAAAAACAGTGATGGCTTTCAGCTGAAAAAGGATCTTGAAACAGCAGGTGTTTTTCCTGAACTGGCCGATCCTTATCAAGTTCTTTTTACGCTGCCATTACTAAAGAAAGGGAATCGCACTTTTTATCAGCAAGCAAAAGAAGCGATCGCCAAAGTGAACATTACAGAACAAAGTGCTCGCTCTGTGGAGTTGCCGGCACGTTCCCATTCTAAAGTATCATCTGTTCCCGTTTCTTTCGATCATTGGAAGGAAAAAGAAAAGAGGTGGGTAAAGCTTTCCGAAGCAGAAGGGAGTATTTCTGCTGCCATGATTATCCCTTACCCGCCGGGCATTCCGCTCTTAATGATGGGAGAAAGAGTGACGAAGGAAAAAATCGATTTTCTTGCAGAATTAGCCGCAAGAGGTGCCCATATACAAGGAGATCACCAGCTGAACGAGGGATTGATCGCTGTTTATTAGTGCGAGAACACGGAGGCAGCGCCTTTTCTTATAGGAAAGCTAATTTCATTTACCTTAACGTCTGCTATTTTCTTAACGTGTGAAAACCAGTACAATAGAAAAGGCGATATCTATATTATTAAAAGCTTCGTCTACAAAATTAGATTTCCTGTAGAGAAGCTTTTTGTTTTTTGATAAATAAACACGACGAAGACTAATGGAAAAGCTTAATCCATTCAACTATAATAATCATAATTTTGGAAATAAGATCATTCAATTTTAGTTGGATCAACTGGAAATAGAAACGAATGCGATTCCTTCCTGTTTTTCAGTTCAGTCAGGTATACTGAAGTTCGTGTATGGAGGCATAAGAATTCGGAGGTTCGAAAGATGATAAAGAATGGTATGTTTATTACGGTGGAAGGTCCTGAAGGCGCTGGAAAGACAACGATCGCCCAAAGGATCGTGGAACATTTAAAACGAGAAGGCTACCCGGTTATATACACAAGAGAGCCTGGAGGCATTTCGATTTCCGAGCAAATTCGACATGTTCTTTTAAATAAACAAAATACGGCAATGGATGGCCGTACAGAAGCGCTTCTTTACGCGGCGGCTAGGCGTCAGCACTTAGTTGAGAAGGTAATTCCGGCTCTGGAAACGGGTACCATTGTACTGTGCGATCGATTTATTGATAGTTCCCTTGCCTATCAAGGGTATGCCAGAGGGCTTGGCATAGAGGAAGTATATAAAATCAATGAATTTGCCGTAAATGGTGCCATGCCTAATTTAACGCTATACTTCGACATTTCTCCTGAAATTGGTTTGAGTCGAATTCAACAGAACAAGGGGAGAGAAGTGAATCGGCTTGATCTTGAAACGCTTGATTTTCATCAAAGAGTGAGAAAAGGATATTGGCAATTGCTTGATCGTTTTCCAGAAAGAATGGTGAAAATTAATGCCGAACAGCCAATTGAATCAGTGTTTCAAGACAGCTGGAAAACGGTTTTGAAATGGATCCTCAATCGATGAGAATTTCCCCACATTTTTCAAAAATTTTAGCGTTTCTTGTTTGTACTCAATACTCAATACTCAATACTCAAAAGTTCAATGGGAATGGAAAGGCGGCTGACATGGGTATGTTGGTCCCTTTCAGTCGTTCCAATACGGTTTGGTTTTCAAAGATTTTCTGCTTTTCCAGCAAGTGCACCCCTTTCTCTGCGTTTGTATCTTTTCTCTCTGTTCATTTATTCTACAAGCATGATCAATCTTGGTATAATAAAAGAAAATGCTTTTTAAAGAGGCCTCTTGATGAAACTTGCTTTAGCTGTGAATATCGGAAAAGCAATCCATGAATGAACGCTTTCCTAGAACATCATTTTCAGTGGATGAGTTTCATCAATTTGAACGGAGGTTATACGTGATGAAAATAAACCAAGATCTTCGCATTGGAGCAGAAAATTTTCGAGGAGACATAAAGAGAACACCAGCTGTTCATGGCCAGTTTTCAAATCTGGTACAACAATATGATCAAAAACTAAAAGACGAGCAGCTCAAGCAGCTTATGGCCAATATTGATGAAGCTGGAGAACGCTTGGCTAAATCTCGAAATCTACAAGATTTAGTAAAATATAAAACGTTAATTAAAAAATTTATAAAAGAAACGGTCGATTATGGGATGGAGTTGAACAGTTCCCATTCCTGGAACTTATACGGCGAAGGCAGGCAGCTGAAAGTGGTCAAGACGATTGATGAAAAATTAATGGAATTGGCAGAAGATCTAGTGAATAAAGAACAGATGACGATTGATATTTTGGGCAAAATAGGGGAGATTAAAGGGCTGCTTGTCAATTTATATGTGTAGGAAGGGATTTGTGTTGTTGAAAAATTGGGACGAGTGGAAAAACATACAGCTGCAGGCAGCTCATATGCTGCACAATAGTTTGAAAAAAGAGCGCATAGCCCACGCTTACCTTTTTGAAGGAGAAAAAGGGACTGGCAAAAAACAAGCTGCTCTATTTTTGGCTAAAAGCCTATTATGCGAACATCTTCTTCCTGACTATACGCCTTGCGGACAATGCAGCCATTGCCGCAGAATTGAAAATGGCAATCATCCTGATCTTCATTTGATTGAAATAGAAACGGACAGTTTATCGATTAAGAAACAGCAAATCGAAGCGCTGCAAAGGGAATTTGCCAAAACGACGGTAGAATCAAAATGCAAGATCTATATAATCGAACATGCCGATCGAATGACGATTAAAGCGGCGAATAGCTTATTGAAGTTCTTGGAAGAACCTCATCCAGGGACGATTGCCATTTTGTTGACCGAACAGTACCATCGAGTACTTCCAACCATTATATCCCGCTGTCAAACAATTACGTTTAAACCGCTGCCGGTTGGCTATCTTGAAAATAGGCTGAGGGAAGAGCAGATAGGGACCAATATGGCTGCTTTAGCTGCTCGCCTTACGAATAATCTCCAAGATGCGCTTGAGTTAAGCAAAGATGAGTGGTTTGCACAAGCGCGCAAAATAGTGTTAAAATTATATGAAGCTCTAAACAAACAACCTCTAGAAGCTATGATCACACTTCAAGAAGAGTTTCACCAACATTTTAAAGATAAACAGCAGATAGATAGAGCGTTGGATTTATTGCTCCTTATATATAGAGATTTATTATCCATCCAAACAGGCAAAAGTGATCATTTAGCCTATCCTGATCAACGTGTACATTTTGAAAGCAGGTCCCTTCAACTATCGATCAAGCGTCTTGCGGAATGCATGTCAGCCATTTTTGAGGCGAAGCGCAAGCTGCAAGCAAATATGAATACCCAGCTATTAATGGAACAGCTTGTGCTAAAATTACAGGGAGGGGTCGCCTTTGTATGATGTAGTAGGTGTCCGATTTAAAAAAGCGGGCAAAATCTATTATTTTGATCCGGGCGATTTTTCGATTGAAAAAGGAGACCCGGTTATTGTAGAGACGGTAAGAGGGATCGAATATGGCCATGTGGTAGTAGGTCGCAAAACGGTGGATGAAAATGACGTTGTATTGCCATTAAAAAAAGTCATTCGGCCGGCAGATGAAAAAGATCATCGTATTGTGGAAGAAAATATAAAAGCTGCCCGGGAAGCGTATCATATTTGTAATGAAAAAATTACGAACCATCAGCTGGAAATGAAGCTGGTAGATGTAGAATATACGTTTGACCGCAATAAAGTGATTTTTTATTTTACGGCTGATGGCAGAGTGGACTTTCGCGAACTAGTGAAAGACTTGGCAGCGGTTTTTCGGACGAGAATCGAACTTCGGCAAATTGGGGTTCGGGACGAAGCCAAGATGCTGGGCGGAATCGGACCTTGTGGAAGAATGCTTTGCTGTTCCACGTTTTTAGGTGATTTTGAACCGGTGTCCATTAAAATGGCAAAAGATCAAAATCTTTCTTTAAATCCAACAAAAATTTCTGGTTTGTGCGGTCGGTTGATGTGCTGTTTAAAATATGAAAATGATGAGTACGAAACAGCGAAAGAAGAACTCCCTGACTTGGGGGAAATCATTAAGACACCGCGTGGAGTCGGCAAAGTAGTGGGACTGAATATTTTGGAACGGGTGCTTCAAGTAGAGCTGGCTGAACACGATCGAGTGTTGGAGTTTACTTTAGAAGAAATTTTTAATGAAGGTGCCTTTTCATAGCAAGCCACAGAGTAATTGAGGTGGAACCAGTGAATAAAAAAGAGTTCTTTGATTCAGTCAGCCATATGGAAATTCAAATCGGAAATTTATATCAACAACTAGGGGAATTGAAACAAAAACTTGCAGAGTTATTGGAGGAAAACAATTCCCTTAAACTAGAAAATCAACATTTGCGCCGGAGACTGGAGCAAATGGAGAACTCTGGTAGAAAAGGCACTTCGTATGAAAAAAACAGCCGTTTTTCGCCCAAAACAATCGATATCGGAGAAGGGTACGATAACCTTGCCCGACTTTACCATGAAGGTTTTCATATTTGCAACGTCCACTTTGGAAGCCCCCGTCAAAATGAAGATTGTTTATTTTGTTTATCCTTTTTAAATAAAAAATAAATCGAAGCTTCCGTCGGCGCATTGAACGATGCCTTTTTAAAAAAGATTTTTTATGTCCATTCCTCAATATGAATGTCAATTTTGAATTTTGCATAGCGAGCGGTATTGATGCTAACGAGTTTTTACCAAATAAAATAAGAGATACTTTTTTAGATTTTAACGGTCAGTGATCCAACTAATCTTCATTTAAGAGTAGGAAATATCCCGTTAAAATAAGACATTAGAACGGCATTCAACTGGTGCTGTTTTCTTTTTTGTAGATTGGCGTGTGTGGCCTTTTGTTTGGAATATGAGTCTTTTTGACATACTACTGGAAGCGGAGGTTTTTAATTGATGCTAAAAGAGGACGAACGCTTGGATTTTTTGCTTGCTGAGGATATGCGGATCATCCAGAGTCCAAGTGTGTTTGCCTTTTCCCTTGATGCGGTGCTGCTTGCCCGCTTCGTATATGTTCCCATTCAAAAAGGAAGTTTAGTTGATTTATGTTCGGGAAATGGAGTCGTTCCTTTGTTGTTGAGCAAGAGAACGAAAGGAACAATCGTCGGTGTCGAAATTCAAGAAAAGCTGTACGACATGGCGGTGCGAAGCGTTGAATATAACCACTTAGAACATCAAATTCGAATGATTCACGGCGATTTAAAAGATGTTCCACGGTTGCTTGGATATGAAAAACACGACGTTGTCACTTGCAATCCTCCCTATTTTTCAACTCCTCCTTCTGGGGAAATGAACCTCAATGAACATTTCGCTATTGCCCGCCATGAAATTATGTGCACACTTGATGACTGCGTGAAAGCGAGCAGCGAGCTTTTGAAACAAGGAGGAAAAGCAGCTTTTGTCCATCGGCCAGAAAGGCTGCTCGATTTGGTGACAACTATGCGCAAGTATCGATTGGAGCCAAAACGGCTGCAATTTGTTTATCCTAAACCAGGAAAAGATGCAAATACCATTTTGCTTGAGGCGATTAAGGATGGAAAGCCTGGGCTGAAGATTTTGCCGCCTTTGACGGTTTATCACGAATATAATGAATATACAGAAGAAGTTAGGAAGATTTTATATGGCGAGAGCAAATGAACACTATTTTTATGTTTTAAAATGCAGCGATGGTTCGTTTTACGGCGGGTATACAACAGATGTTCAAAGAAGAGTTCGCCAGCACAATGACGGAAAAGGGGCAAAATATACGAGAAGCAGAGGCCCAGTAAAGCTTATATATATGGAGGGTTATGAAACAAAAGGAGAAGCGCTGAGGGCGGAACATCGTTTTAAGATGCTGACGAGAAAACAAAAGGAAAAGTTTTTGGGGTGGGCAGGTGATCGAGATGATTAATAAACAACGTAGCTACGTGGAGCAAGAGAATCGGGGAATACTTTATTTGGTGCCGACACCAATCGGCAATCTGGAAGACATTACGTTTCGTGCGCTTCGCGTTTTAAAAGAAAGCAGTGTCATTGCTGCCGAAGATACAAGGAATACAAGAAAACTATGTCATTATTATGACATCCACACTCCTCTTATTAGTTATCATGAACATAATAAAGAGACGAGCGGACGTCAGATTATAGAACGGTTAAAACAGGGAGGGCAAGTTGCATTAGTGAGCGATGCCGGCATGCCGACAATATCAGATCCGGGGTATGAACTAGTAAGAGCTGCAGTCGACGAAAAGATTCCTGTAGTGCCGCTGCCTGGCGCCAATGCCGCTCTTACCGCGCTAATTGCTTCAGGGCTTCCGACACAGCCGTTTTATTTTTTTGGGTTTTTGAGCCGTCAAAAAAAAGAAAAAAAAGAAGAGTTGACCAGGTTAAAAACTATCACTGATACGATTATTTTGTATGAATCTCCTCATCGGCTGAAAGAAACGTTGGAATACATGCTTGACATTCTTGGCAACCGCCCCATTACATTATGCAGAGAGTTGACCAAAAAATTTGAAGAATTTTTGCGTGGAGATATAAAAGAAGCGTTAAAGTGGGCAGAAAATGAAAAAGTCATAGGAGAGTTTTGTCTTATTATAGAAGGGGCAAAAGAGCAAAATGTTGAAATAGGGGAAAGATGGTGGGAGTCGTTGTCGATTGTGGATCACGTGAATTTTTACATTGATGCAAAACAAATGGATGCAAAAGAAGCGGTGAAACAAACGGCAAAAGACAGAAATTTGCCGAAGCGGGAAGTGTACCAGATTTATCATACTACATAATAGAAGCGAATCAGCTAAAAGGAGGCTATATTGGCATATTCCCAGTGCCGATACAGCCTCTTTGCAATTTTCTAATGAAAATTATTTATTCGTTGCGGATAGGTGAAAAGCTTCTTCTATTTCTTTTAACAACAATTCGGCGCCTTCACGGCTTAAAATTAATTTTCCACCTGCCAATTTTACGTTATCATCAGAAACTTCTCCAGTGATTTGGCAGGTCATGCTAGGTTTATATTTTTTTAGAATAATCTTATCATCATCTACATAAATTTCCAAAGCGTCTTTTTCAGCAATGCCTAACGTACGACGAAGCTCTATAGGAATAACTACGCGGCCTAGTTCATCAACTTTACGAACAATGCCAGTTGATTTCATTTGTAAATTCTCCTCTCATTTTGTTCTCTATGTTTTCTCTCTTATTCGTCAAATTTCGACAAAATTTGTTTTATGTTTTAATAATACCAATGTTACCAAAAGTAGTCAACAAGAAAAATGAAATTTTTCTAATAAATGTAAGACTTCTAGTAACTACTATCATTTGTCAATAAAAGGGAGTTGGTATATTCTATTTTACATAAAAAGTAAGAATTTTTAAAATCATGGGACGGAATGATGGAAAACTTTTGTCCCTTTGTATTTACATAAAGGAAAGAATACGAGAAAATAAAAAAGGATTCGATTATTTGCAGAAGCTCATCAGATTATGTATATTTTGGTGTTATAAGAGGAAATGATGTAGCAAATGGGCCTTTTCATGTAAACTGATGGACTGATTGAATGCTTTATGTGTTTAGGAGAGGTCTCGCGACTTTCCGTTTTGGCTCATCTCAGCTTCTGTGAGATCAGCGTACGGCAAGGAAATAGCGCAACGATGTCACTGTGAGAACACTTTGCTTGGAGAGCTGGACAACCCCGCTTTTTATGCAAGATGCCCGATCCATCTCCAATACAATCAGTAGGCGGAAAACTCCTCCTCACT
Organism: Caryophanales bacterium; assembly: GCA_014896555.1. Lineage (GTDB taxonomy): Bacteria > Bacillota > Bacilli > Bacillales > DSM-4216 > Bacillus_O. The sequence continues at coordinate 9,714 of JADBKC010000001.1, forward strand.
GATGGAAGTTTCACTTTTTATGCTGTTAAAGGGGGTTATATGGATGAAAAAAACTTTTTATTTGACAACACCAATTTATTATCCAAGCGGAAATTTACATATTGGGCATGCTTATACGACAGTTGCCGGTGATGCGATGGTGCGTTACAAAAGAATGCGCGGCTATGACGTGATGTTTTTAACTGGAACGGATGAACACGGGCAAAAGATTCAAAGAAAAGCGGAAGAAAAAGGGGTTACCCCTCTACAATATGTCGATGAAATTGTTTCTGGCATCCAAGAATTATGGAGAAAACTCGATATATCATATGATGACTTTATTCGCACGACACAAGAACGCCATAAAAAAGTGGTTGAAAAGATATTTCAAAAATTATTAGATCAAGGTGATATTTATCTTGATCAATATGAAGGTTGGTATTGTACACCGTGTGAATCTTTCTTTACCGAAAGACAGCTTGTAGACGGTAAATGTCCTGATTGCGGCCGACCAGTTGAAAAAGTGAAAGAAGAGTCCTATTTCTTCAAAATGAGCAAATATGTCGACCGCTTGCTGCAGTTTTATGAAGAAAATCCGGACTTTATCCAACCGGAATCCCGAAAAAATGAAATGATTAATAACTTTATTAAGCCAGGGTTGGAAGATCTGGCAGTTTCCCGCACTACTTTTGATTGGGGTATTAAAGTTCCAGGAGATCCAAAGCATGTCATATATGTTTGGATTGATGCCTTGACGAATTATATTACAGCTATTGGGTATGGAAGCGACGATGAATCAAAATTCAAAAAATATTGGCCTGCTGATGTCCATCTTGTTGGGAAAGAAATTGTCCGCTTCCACACTATTTACTGGCCGATTATACTAATGGCGCTGGATTTGCCGCTGCCGAAGAAAGTATTTGCCCATGGCTGGCTCTTGATGAAAGATGGAAAAATGTCTAAATCAAAAGGAAATGTTGTCGATCCAGTGACATTGATCGACCGCTACGGACTTGATGCGCTCCGCTATTATTTGCTGCGCGAAGTTCCTTTTGGATCAGACGGCGTCTTTACACCGGAAGGGTTTATAGAACGGATCAACTATGATTTGGCAAATGACCTTGGAAACTTGCTCAATCGGACTGTTGCTATGATTAATAAATATTTTGATGGGCGGATTCCAGCTTATAAAGGATCCGAAGGCGAGTATGAACGCCAGTTGTTGGAAGTCAATAAGGAAACGGTAGAAAAATACGAGGAAGCAATGGAAAATATGGAATTTTCCGTTGCATTGACGGTCGTATGGCAGCTGATTAGCCGAACGAATAAGTTTATTGATGAAACTCAGCCTTGGATTTTGGCAAAAGAGGAAGATAAACGCGAAGAGTTAGCCAATGTGATGGTTCACCTTGCAGAGTCTTTGCGCCGTGCTGCTGTTCTGCTTCAGCCATTTTTAACAACGGCTCCGAAAAAAATCTTCGAACAGCTAAACCTTTCTTCGAAACAGTTTATGACTTGGGAAAGCTTAGAGACATTCGGAGTCATTCCAGAAGGCACAAAAGTGGTGGAAAAAGGAGAGCCTATTTTTCCTCGGCTGGATATTGACGAAGAAATACAATTTATTAAATCGAAAATGCAAAGTAGTTCAAAACCTGCTGAAGAGAAAAAAGAGGAAAAAAATGACTCTTCCGAAGAAATTTCAATTGATGATTTTATGAAAATTGATTTGAGAGTCGCTCAAGTCATTGAGGCTGAGCCAGTTAAAAAAGCGGATAAGCTGTTAAAGCTGCGCCTTGATTTAGGAGATCATAAGCGCCAAGTGATCTCAGGAATTGCTCAGTATTACAAGCCAGAAGAATTGATCGGCAAAAAAGTGATTTGCGTAGTCAACTTAAAACCAGTTAAATTACGCGGGGAGTTATCAGAAGGAATGATATTAGCCGGCGAAAAAGATAACGTATTATCATTAGCTAGCGTAGATGAAACGCTTCCAAACGGTGCAAAGGTTAAATAATAAAATTAAGAAACATAGAATGTTTCACGTGAAACAATATTCGACGGAAACTTCTATGTTTCTTTTTTCTTAGACGTCAAAGCCATCTATTGACAACGAAAAATCAACTGTTCAATATGTATAGCCAATATTCCTGGTTTTAATCATTTTCTTTTTCGAATAACAGCCGATCAAAGGAGTAGAATGGTTTACATGTTAAAATCAGGATGGGAATCAAAAAGTATGCATGATATTTTGATGACAAATAGACCACTATTGTCATCACTTTGTAATATGGATGGAAGAAAGGGAAAGAATGGACAAGGATTACAAGACACATCATTCCCTCTATGATGGCAAGCTATTCTAGACGTTTTGCATGAATGGGAAACAAGATACATTTAAGAATTTGCCTTATAAGAATTTGTAATCTATTTGACATGTCTTTTTTGAAAAGAAACAACGTAGAGTAAAGGAGAGAGAAAAAGATGTTGTTTGATACCCATGTTCATTTAAACGATGAACAATTTTCCGATGATTTGGACGAGGTGATTGAAAGAGCAAAAGAAGCCGGTGTAGAAAAAATGGTTGTGGTAGGCTTTGACCGACCTACGATTGAAAAAGCGATCAAACTAGTAGATCAATACGATTTTCTATACGCCAGTATAGGATGGCACCCGGTGGATGCTATTGATATGACAGAGGATGATTTGAAATGGATTGAAACATTGACCTCTCATCCAAAAGTAGTAGCGATAGGGGAAATAGGGTTGGATTATCATTGGGATAAGTCCCCAAAAGAGATACAAAAAGAAGTGCTTCGCAAACAAATTCGACTAGCCAAAAAAGTAAAATTGCCGATTATTATCCATACTCGAGAAGCGACACAAGATACAATAGAAATTTTGAAAGAAGAAGGAGCTCATGAAGTTGGGGGAATTATGCACTGCTTCAGCGGTAGCGTCGAAACAGCACGGGAATGTATCAATATGAACTTTTATATCTCTTTAGGCGGCACGGTAACATTTAAAAATGCGAAAAAGCCAAAGGAAGTGGCCGCTGAAATTCCTTTAGAGAAACTATTAATAGAAACAGATTGCCCTTATCTAGCTCCGCATCCTTACCGCGGTAAACGAAATGAACCTGCACTTGTGAAACTCGTAGCCGAGCAAATTGCGGAATTAAAGGGAATTTCCTATGAAGAGGTAGCCCGGAAAACGATGGAAAATGCCCGAAAATTATTCGGCATTGTCTGACGACAAGTTTTGTCGCATTGCTTTACAATTTGTTGTCAACTTTCGCTTTTCTTGAAAGTTCTACAAGCCTCCTTTCATTCATACACTAAGCCTGTCGATAAGTCTTTCTATCATTTTTTCATATAGCTATGCATAATAGTTGAAAAAAGAGAGAGATGACAGAGCAATAGATTCTCTGTTTGAGAAAAGGATGACAAAGGAGGCCTTTTTTGAATGACAGTAAACGAATTCAAACATGACAGTCCAATGTTTAAGTCGAGAAAAAGCTTTTTGTTGGCAGCTGGGGTAATACTTCTATCATCTACGAGTGCTTATGCTTACTACGAAGGCACAGAGAAAACGGTTGAGGTTAAAATCAACAACCGGGAGAAAAAGATCGAAACTAGGGCCGACACCGTAGCAGAGGTGATGAAAGAGTTAAAGCTGCCTGTCAAGCCAAAAGATTATTTATTTCCTTCTAAAGAGGCAAAAGTAAAAGACGGAATGGATATTGAATGGAGGCCATCCAAGAAGATCCATATCACGGTGGAGGGCAAGAAAAAGGCAGTTTGGACAACAGCCGATACGGTGAAGGAACTTTTAAAGGAAGAACATTTGTCCATTTCTAAATTTGATAAGGTGGATCCTTCGGTAAATCAAATTCTTCAAAACCATATGGATGTCAAAATCAATAAGGCATTCCCGGTGACGTTAGTGGACGGAAACAGGAAAAAAACCGTATGGACTGCTTCGACTACGGTCGGTGACTTTTTAAAACAACAGGGAATCACTTTTGGCAAATGGGACAAGGTCGAACCTGAATTCAACGATCACTTGAAAGCAAACAGCTCCGTGAAAATCGTTCGAGTTAAAAAAGTCACCGATGTAGTGGAAAAGTCTAAAGCGTTCGCTATCACAATCCAAAAAGATCCCAGTCTTATGGAAGGGGAGAGAAAGGTTCTTCAGGAAGGTCGAAACGGTACAGTGATCAGCACATATGAGTCTGTCTATGAGAATGGTCGGCTCGTATCGAAAAAACTTTTAGAGGAAAGGACGATAGTGGAAGGTCGAAATAAAATTATCGCGGAAGGCATGAAAAAGAGGAATGGGCAATTTTCCGCTGAAACTGCATCGGCAACAAGCAGCAGAGGAAGAGAGCTTTTGGTAACGGCCACTGCTTATACCGCCAATTGCAGCGGCTGTTCAGGAATTACTGCGACTGGTATAAAAATACATTCCAATTCAAATATGAGAATCATTGCTGTCGATCCAGGTCTTATTCCCCTTGGATCGAGAGTATATGTGGAGGGATACGGATATGCCGTTGCGGCGGATACGGGAGGAGCCATCAAAGGCAACAGGATCGACATTCTTATGCCTTCCCAATCCGCAGCAGCACAATGGGGACGGAAACAAGTCAAGGTTCAGATTATCGATTGATACTTATGAAGCGGGGGGAACCTCGCTTTTTCTATTTATATAAAATATAATAGACAAGTATTGATCAGAAGATAAAAATGCTCAATCGGTTGGCGGAGATGATTTTTTCAGGAAATTTTACATCTCCGAACTTTGAAAAAAGTTTGATCGCCTGTTTCATGTGAGCAGGGCGGCAAAATGAGAATCATTTTTTGGAGGAAATGCATGAAAATAAAAGAAGTGATCGTTGTAGAAGGAAAAGATGATACAATGGCGATTCGACGCGCCGTTGATGCCGATACTATTGAAACAAACGGATCTGCTGTTTCAAAAGAGACGATTGAAAAGATCAAACTGGCACAAGAAAAAAGAGGCGTCATTGTTTTTACAGACCCGGATTATCCCGGCGAGCGGATCAGGCGCATTATTTCTCAATCGGTTCCAAATTGCAAGCATGCTTTTTTGCCGAAGGATAAAGCGAAACCAAAGAATGGAAAAGGGATCGGAGTCGAACATGCCAGTCCTGAAAGTATTAGGGAGGCGCTAAAAGAAGCGCAATGGATGGAAAAAGAAGCAGAAGAGCAAATAAGGAAAGAAGATTTGATCACCGCCGGATTAATCGGTGGAGGAAATGCCAGAGAAAGAAGAGAAAAAATAGGAATTAAGTTAAAAATAGGCTATACAAACGGAAAACAGCTTTATAATAGGCTAAAGATGTTTCAAATTACAAGAGAACAGTTTTTGAAAGCTATGGAGGAAGTGCTGCGGGAGGAAAAACGATGAAAGATATTGCGACACCATCCAGAACGAGAGAAATTTTAAAAAAATATGGCTTTGCTTTCAAAAAGAGTTTAGGGCAAAACTTTCTCGTTGATCCTAATGTGTTAAATCGGATCACAGAATCAGCTGGTTTAACGAAAGAAACCGCTGCTATTGAAATTGGCCCGGGAATTGGCGCTTTAACCGAGCACTTGGCAAGAAAAGCGGGAAAAGTGGTGGCATTTGAAATCGACAAGCGGCTATTGCCAATTTTGAAGGACACGCTTTCCTCCTATAAGAACATAGAAATTATTCACCAAGATGTTTTGAAAGCCAATGTAAAAGAAATCGTCAAAGAAGAACTTTCCGGATATTCCGATATCATGGTTGTGGCCAATCTCCCTTATTATGTCACCACCCCCATTATCATAAAATTATTGGAAGAACGCTTGCCGATTAGAGGGATGGTAGTTATGATGCAAAAGGAAGTGGCCGATCGGCTTTCAGCACAACCGGGTACGAAAGAGTATGGCTCCTTATCTATCGCCGTACAATATTATACGGAAGCGAAGACAGCGTTTGTCGTACCAAAAACCGTTTTTATCCCTCAGCCAAATGTCGACTCTGCCGTCATCCATTTAAAAAGACGAAAAGAGCCTCTTGTAGAAGTCGAGAATGAATTCTTCTTCTTTTCTGTCGTCAAAGCGGCTTTTGCTCAAAGAAGGAAAACGTTAATCAATAACTTAACTTCGCAAATGCCCAATGGCAAGGAAAAAAAAGAACAAATACTCCATATACTCGCTGAAGCAGAAATAGATCCTTTAAGACGGGGTGAATCTTTATCCATACAAGAGTTTGCTCGTTTAAGCAACTTGCTTTATCCGTTGTTTGCTTAAAAGGAGAAATTCAAAATAGAACTGGATATACAGTTATATCGAGTCAAGTTAAGCTGAGAAGTCTTCATTCAGGACCAGCCTTTTGATTGGTTAGATAATTTGAAGAAGAATTTTATGGCAGCCCCATATACACGCTTCTCTCCGCGATTGCATATGCTGGCAAGGAAATATTTATTTTGTCTGTGGAGATGACGGTTATGGGGATCAAAATCAACGATATGGTCGGCCGACAGTCTTACAAGTGCGATTTGTTGTTTCGTGTTATCGATTTCACAAATATAAACGGAAAAAAGATGGCGATTTTATACGGAGAGGATTATCGATTAATGGCGGACGCCCCGATAGAAGATTTGATCGTCATCGAACAAAAAGAACAGCTGGAAGCAGCTCGCCAGATAAGAACGTTGGAAAAACAATCATTTGAGCTTTTTCAAAGAGACCTCCATTTGCTAAAGGAAAGGCAAGAATATGAGGTTACAGGTGGCTACAACGAGGAAGAATCCAATATATTCCAGATACCTGGAAGAGTTTTGCATTTAGATGGAGATCCGGCTTTTTTAAAAAAGTGTCTGTCTGTCTATGAACAATTTGGAGTTCCTGTCAAAGGCATACATTGCAGCGAGAAAGAAATGCCGGTAAAAGTGTTGGAGCTTTTGGAACGGCATCGACCGGAAATTCTTGTGATTACGGGACATGATTCCTATTCAAAGTCAAAAGGAAAAAAATCGAATTTAAATGCCTATCGAAATTCCAAATATTTTGTTCAAACCGTAAAGGAAGCGAGAAAAAAAATACCAAGTCTTGATCAGTTAATTATTTTTGCAGGTGCTTGCCAATCCCATTTTGAATCATTAATTAGGGCTGGCGCCAATTTTGCCAGTTCGCCGTTTCGTGTCAACATCCATGCCCTGGATCCTGTATATATTGTAGCGAAAATCAGTTATACGCCTTTTCACCAATCCGTCAATGTGTTAGATGTCCTTAAGAATACATTGACTGGCAATAAAGGGCTAGGCGGTGTAGAAACAAGGGGAGTTTTAAGGACCGGTATGCCGTATCAATGGAATTTAGATGATTGATCTGTAATGAAAGGAGTTTCATTACAGATTTTTTATATTTGAAGAAAAAAGCTAAAACAGTTTACATAAAACAACAGATAGGAGGCATATTAGAAATGTAGAAAAAAGAAAGGTTTTGAAAAAAGAAAAATATTGACAGTAAGGATTTTCGTTGATAGAATTAATAATTTATTTGACTAGATGTACAAGCTGTGCTATAATAATGGACAGTGAGGTGGAAGCAAATGCCGAAAACATTAGCCGACATTAAAAAAGCACTTGATTCCAATCTTGGAAAAAGACTTTTGTTAAGAGCGAATGGCGGTCGGAGAAAGACCATCGAACGATCCGGTGTATTAGCTGAAACATATCCAGCTGTATTCGTCGTTGAATTGGATCAAGACGAAAACTCTTTTGAAAGAGTGTCATACAGCTATGCGGATGTGTTGACAGAAACAGTGGAATTAAAATTTTATGAAGATTCAACAGGGAATATGGCATTAGGTCAGCAGTAGACATCATGTTTGCTGCTTTTTGTTTTCCAATATTGGCGCAAGCCCCCTGTTATAAATAAAGTGCCTTGAAACAAACTATATATGCGGCAAAGCTACAACTTCCATCAGCAGAGCAGAGAGATTTTCTTTATGGCTGATGAGGTGAACCAATCTTGCTTTTTCGAGCTGTTTTCTCTGTATAGATTAGCGGCCCGTTAAAGCGAGATAAAAGGGGGATGCTTATATGGGCAAAAGACGAGGAGTTATGTCCGATCGTTTCAAAGAAGAACTTGCCAAAGAACTTGGTTTTTATGATGTCGTCCAACGTGATGGTTGGGGCGGCATAACGGCAAGAGACGCAGGAAACATGGTCAAACGAGCTATCGAAATGGCCGAAAATCAGCTCACCTATAAGCAACATTCTAAATAAAAGCCGCACAAAAGCCGGGGATTTGATTTCCCGGCTTTTGTTGTATATAAACTGATCCGATTTTAATCCTCGACTGTGTCCTCTATTTTTTGCGCTATCCGAATTTATCATTTCAAAATGGAAAAGTCCAAGACCAATAAAACTTCGTTTAAGCAATAACCATTGTTTACTGATTTTCTATACAAGAAAAGTAAAAGACAATGAAATGAGATCGACTTTTTTTATCTAAACCTTGTTTTGTGTCCAAGTGAGGCGACTCTTTTGCATTGAATATAACTGACCATGTTTTTAGACTATACATGATGGATGTTTACAAAAATACGATCATTCCTGTTTTTATAGTACAATTGGCGCGTTTGTTTAAAAGCTTCTCACTTATGATTCAGGCAGGTGGTATGTTTGCGAAACTGGTCTTTTCATTGGATTTTGAAAATGGTAAAATAACATACTTGAATGGCTATAATGTGAATGAATACATACATTTCTATAGCAATGTTTTCTTTTTCCTTATGCCGATCGAAAGAAAAAGACAGCAGGGAATGTTAGCAAATGGTTGACAGATTCAACGAAAGAATGTTTGGAATGAAGATCAGACACATGAATGGGTGTTTCGCTTCAATCTCCAAGTACCTCTCAATTTCAGACAGCCTAGGGACAGTTTCCAATGAATATCAAACCATCATTCTTCGGTTCAAATAGAGTAGGTGAATAAATGAAATTGCATGTAAAAGCACCGGCGAAAATCAATTTATCTTTAGATGTACTTTATAAGAGGCCTGATGGCTATCATGAAGTGGAAATGGTGATGACGACCATTGATTTGGCAGATCGTATAGAATTAAAAGAACTGCGACAAGATGAAATTAAAATTGACTCTCATAACCGTTTCGTCCCCGATGATCACCGCAACTTGGCGTTTCAAGCGGCGAAGTTGTTAAAAGAAACGTATCAAATCAAAAAAGGTGTCTCCATTTCCATTGATAAAACGATTCCAGTAGCAGCCGGTCTTGCGGGAGGAAGCAGTGATGCTGCAGCTGTGCTTAGGGGCCTTAACCAAATGTGGCAATTAGGTCTCTCTCTAGAGGAACTGGCTGCCCTTGGTTCTCAAATTGGATCGGATGTTTCTTTTTGTGTTTTTGGAGGAACGGCGCTTGCAACTGGGAGAGGGGAAAAAATCACCCCGCTGCCAACACCGCCGAATTGCTGGGTGGTCTTAGCCAAACCCCAAATAGGTGTTTCTACTGGAGAAGTGTATCGGAATTTGAAATTGGAAGAAGTTCAGCATCCGAATACACAAGCAATGATTGAAGCGATTGTAGAGCAAAATTATGAAAAAATGTGCCAAAATGTAGGGAATGTATTGGAAAGTGTCACTTTAAAAATGCATAGGGAAGTGGCACAAATCAAAGAACAAATGGTTCGATCTGGAGCGGATGCTGTATTAATGAGCGGAAGCGGGCCCACTGTTTTTGCTCTCGTGCAGCATGATTCACGAATGAATCGGATTTACAATGGGTTAAGAGGATTCTGCGGCCAAGTATTTGCGGTTAGAATGCTGGGCAGACCGTTGGCCATTGTGTAAAACCGTATATTAATGTATATTTAAAAGAAAATATTCGGTTTTAAGGAGGCGCGGTGATTACATGAAATTTCGTAGAAGTGAACGGCTCATTGATATGACTTATTATTTATTAGAACATCCCCGCGAGCTAGTATCTTTAACTTTTTTTTCGGAAAGGTACGGTTCCGCCAAATCCTCGATAAGTGAGGATCTAGGCATATTAAAAGAAACGCTGGAGCAAAGAGGAATGGGCACTTTACAGACCATTCCTGGCGCTGCGGGAGGGGTCAAGTTTTTTTCCAAAGTGAAAGAAGAGGATGCAAGGGCATTTATTAAAGAACTGTGTAAGCAGCTAGAAAAACCAGAGAGGCTTCTTCCCGGTGGATACTTATTTATGACAGACCTCATTGGAAACCCGCAAATCATACACAAAATTGGAAAACTACTAGGATCCGCGTTTTCTGAACTCGAAATAGATGTGATCATGACGGTGGCCACGAAAGGCATTCCGATCGCCTACGCTACAGCTGCCCATTTAAATGTGCCGGTGGTCATCGTCAGAAGTGACAGTAAAGTGACAGAGGGACCCACTGTAAGCATCAATTATGTTTCCGGTTCAACAAAAAGGATACAAACGATGGTGTTGTCAAAACGAAGCTTAAAAGAAGGATCAAGAGTGTTGATCGTGGATGACTTTATGAAGGCTGGCGGAACGATCAATGGTATGAAAAGCATGCTGGCTGAGTTTAATGCCGAAGTGGCAGGCATCGCCGTTTTGGTTGAGTCTGAACATGCAGAGGAACGATTGGTGGAAGATTATATTTCGCTTGTAAAATTGCGGGATGTTGATGTGAAAAAGCAGGAAATCAAGGTAGATGAGGGGAATTATTTTACTAAAAATATTCATTTTATATAAGGAGAGAAACAAGTATGAAACAAGTTGCTACAAAGAACGCCCCTGCTGCAATCGGCCCTTATTCCCAAGGAATCATTGTCAATAATCTCTTTTTCAGCTCAGGTCAGATTCCGCTGACACCCGAGGGAGTATTGGTGGAAGGAAGCATCGAGGAACAGACGAGACAAGTGTTCCGCAATCTGGAAGCTGTATTGAAGGAGGCGGGAGCATCGCTGGAAACGGTTGTAAAAGCAACTGTATTTTTAAAGGATATGAACGACTTTTCTGTTGTCAATGACATTTATGCAGAGTTTTTCGGAAACCATAAACCAGCTCGTTCTTGTGTCGAAGTAGCACGGCTGCCAAAAGACGCAAAAATTGAAATAGAAGTTGTTGCACTCGTGAAATAATGATAGAAAAAAAGCTGTCGACACAGTCGGCGGCTTTTTTTATTCATTGGACTCTCTTTACAAAACTATTCTGCCTCTTTGATAGGGAGAAAGAGGTATGTCGACCAATGATCTCAATTTCTTTTTGACCTGCGGTTATCAAGGTTAAAATTACAATCTTTTGCGAGCACGGATCATTTTGAAGGTTGGTAGCCAAAAAGGAGCGACTACTAAAAATTTTTAAAAAATTTTCCTTTTAAAAGAAGGAAAATTAGAAATACTGTTGAATATATTTATTAGATTTTCACAAAGGAAGGGTGGTGAACAGAGTGGAAGTAACAGATGTAAGACTCCGCCGTGTCAATACAGACGGTCGTATGAGGGCAATCGCTTCCATCACTCTGGACAACGAATTTGTTATTCATGATATTCGTGTAATTGATGGCAATAATGGCTTATTTGTCGCCATGCCGAGCAAACGGACACCAGATGGTGAGTTCCGTGATATTGCCCATCCAATTAATTCCAATACTCGCGGGAAAATTCAAGACGCAGTATTGAGCGAATATCATCGTTTAGGAGAATTAGAAGAAATAGAATTAGAAGAAGCTGGAGCTTCCTAATCACATATGAAACAGCATGAGCCTACTTCATAAGTAAGGCTCTTTTTTTGCGCTTCTACCCCATCATTTCCCTTTCCTCGTTTCCCCTCTCCTGAATCTTAAGTTTCCCAAGCAACCTTGAAAAGATTGTGTATTTAGGATATCATTCAATATGGATAAAAAGGTTATTGGGGGACCCTGTATGACAAATATATATGCCATTGTTTTGGCTGCCGGCCAAGGCACAAGAATGAAATCTAAGCTTTATAAAGTATTGCATCCTGTTTGCGGCAAACCAATGGTAGAGCATGTAATCGATCAAGTTTTGACATTGAATACAGATAAGATCGTCACCATTGTCGGCCACGGCGCGGAAGCAGTAAAAGCGCAGTTGAATGGAAAAACCGAGTTTGCGGTACAGGAAAAACAATTAGGTACAGCTCATGCCGTTATGCAAGCGGAAGGGCTTTTAGGTGATAAAGATGGAATGACACTCGTAATCTGCGGTGATACGCCGCTTATTCAGGCTGATACAATGAAAGCGCTTATTCAACACCATCAACAGCAACAATCAAGCGCTACAATCTTAACGGTTCATATGGATCAGCCGGATGGATACGGCAGGATAATCCGCAATCAGGAAGGATTAGTGGAACGGATTGTTGAACATAAAGACGCAACGGAAGAAGAGAGAAAAGTAAAAGAAATTAATACAGGCACTTACTGCTTTGATAATAAAGCTCTTTTTGAAGCGTTAAAGAAAGTAAACAATGATAATGCTCAAGGAGAATATTATTTGCCTGATGTCATTGAAATTATGAAATCAGAAGGGAAAACCGTTGCCGCTTATCAAACCGATGATTTTGAAGAAACCCTTGGAGTCAATGACCGAGCTGCTTTGAGCCAAGCAGAGAAAATTATGAGAAGAAGAATCAACCTTCGTCATATGAAAAATGGCGTCACTATCGTTGATCCGGACCATACCTATATCGAAAAGGATGTAGTGATCGGACAAGATTCGATCATTTACCCAAGCACCATGATCACTGGTAACACCGTCATTGGAGAAGATTGTGAAATTGGGCCCAATAGTGAGATAAAAGATTGCACCGTTGGGGATCGGACATTGATTCGCCAATCGGTTGCATACAATAGTGCCATTGGCAGTGATGTGAAGATCGGCCCATTCGCACATATCCGTCCTGATTCCAAAATTGAAGATGAAGCAAAGATCGGGAATTTTGTTGAAATTAAAAAGACGGTATTTGGCCGCGGAAGCAAAGCTTCTCATTTAAGTTATATAGGAGATGCAGAAGTCGGCAAAGGTGTGAACATCGGCTGCGGCTCCATTACAGTCAATTATGATGGTAAGAATAAATATAGGACGAAAATTGAGGACGGGGTTTTTGTCGGCTGCAACTCTAATCTTGTTGCTCCTGTGACAATCAGAAAAGGCGCCTATATAGCTGCAGGCTCCACGATTACAGAAGATGTCCCTGGGGATGCTTTAGCGATAGCGCGCGCCCGCCAAATTAATAAGGATGGCTATGTTCAAAAATTAAATCATAACAAATAATTTCGGAGGTCCATCATGTGCAACCAGTATTTAGATCCAAACTTGAAAATCTTTGCCCTCAATTCCAACAGGGTATTGGCAGAAGAAATTGCCAATTTTGTCGGAGTGGAGCTTGGGAAATGTTCTGTCAACCGTTTCAGCGATGGAGAAATCCAAATTAACATTGAGGAAAGTATTCGTGGATGCGATGTATATGTCATTCAGTCAACCAGTTCTCCAGTAAATGAAAATCTAATGGAACTGTTAATTATGATCGATGCCTTAAAGCGGGCTTCTGCCAGAACGGTGAATCTTGTGATTCCTTATTACGGTTATGCAAGACAAGATCGAAAAGCGCGCTCCCGCGAACCGATTACAGCGAAATTAGTGGCAAACTTGTTGGAAAAGGCCGGTGCGACCCGTGTCATCACATTGGATTTGCACGCCCCACAAATTCAAGGATTCTTTGACATTCCGATTGATCACTTAATGGGGGTTAAAATATTAGCAGATTATTTCAAAAAGAAACAGTTTGAGGACGAGATTGTTATCGTGTCGCCTGACCATGGCGGTGTTACACGCGCTCGAAAAATGGCGGAACGCATGAAAGCGCCGATTGCCATTATTGACAAACGTCGTCCAAGACCGAATGTCGCTGAAGTCATGAACATCGTTGGTAACATCGAAGGGAAAATTGCTATTTTAATAGATGATATCATTGATACAGCGGGCACTATTACATTAGGAGCAAACGCCCTTGTAGAAAACGGAGCTAAAGAAGTGTACGCATGCTGTACACATCCCGTATTATCAGGACCGGCTATTGATCGAATTCAAAATTCCAATATTCGAGAGCTTGTTGTGACAAACTCTATTGCCCTTCCTGAGGAAAAGAAAATCGAAAAAATTGTGGAACTTTCCATTGCACCATTAATGGGTGAAGCCATTATTCGTGTTCATGAAGACCAATCCGTCAGCATGCTGTTTGACTAATCATCGATCTGTCTTGCGGAGGGTATGGATGTCATAAATGAGGAGCAAATGATTTTGGAATGCGTTCGAAAAAGAGGTTCATAATGGGCGGCATTCTATGCGGCGATATAGATACTGTCCGAGTCGCCTGTTCAAGTCGACACGAAGCTGGATTTTAGGCATTCGGCTCCGTGCTTTTCCACTAGCTACAAAGCCGGCAGACTACCGTCTTTCTTGTTTTTCATGTAATGACCATGTTTAAAGATTGCCTATTTAGGCAATTCATATAAAAGGGTTTTTACATTAAAAAATTGGAACGGGAGGATGTCTAATATGAGCGCAGTACTAGAAGTGAAAAGACGGAATGACTTGAGAAAGTCGACATTAAATAAACTTCGGCGTGAAGGAAACATACCAGCCGTTATATATGGAAAAGGCGTAGAAAGTCAAGCTGTTTATGTAAGCAGAACGGATTTACTAAAAACGATTAAAGAAGTAGGAAGGAATGGCATATTCTCCTTAAATATCGATGGCCGTGAGCAAAGCGCTGTTTTGCACGATTATCAAGAAGATACGCTTAAAGGCGAAATCATTCATGCAGACTTCTTTGCTGTCGATCCTTCCACGGAAATCTCCGCGGAAGTTGTGGTGGAATTAAAAGGGGAAGCTCCAGGTGTGAAAGATGGCGGTGTCTTGCAGCAACCATTATTTGAATTGACTGTAAAAGGAAAAGTGACCGACATTCCGGATGCCATTCAAGTCGACGTCTCCCAATTGCAAGTCGGCGACACGATTACCGTAGGAGATATAAAAGAAAATTATCCGTTTGAGATCCAACATGGCGATGAAGAGACAATTGTTTCTATCTTGGCTCCGCGTCAAGAAGAAGAAATCAGCACCGGTGAACAACAAGAGCCTGGCGTCCCTGAAAATGAAGAAGGAAGGGAAACACCGGCAAGCCAAGAAAGCGAAAGTTAATAGGATAAGGGCACAGCATCGTAGGCTGTGTCTTTCTTTCATAGTTGCGGCTATGCTATCATCGGAATATAACAATATTAGTAAAAATGTTTTACGATATAGGAGCATAGGGTGTTCTATGCTTTTATCCGCTTTTCATTTCAAAAACTTCTGTTTTTTCTGTATAATGAGGTTCTCCAGATTTAAGGTATAGAGAAAAGAAATTTTTTCAAAAAACATTATTTTTGCATGCAGGGCGGTTGCCTCGCTTTTTTTGTACATACTGCATAATATGTTAGAATGTAAAGAAGAAACTTGAGGTGTTTTTTGATGATAAAATTAATAGCGGGGCTTGGAAACCCCGGTGAAAAGTATAGAGGAACAAGACATAATATTGGATTCGACGTGATAGACGAACTTGCACATAGACTGCAATCGCCATTGACAACAGCGAAGCACAAAGGAATTTACACGATTGTGCGGTCAGGCGGGCATCAAGTATTGCTGCTCAAACCTCTTACTTATATGAATTTGTCAGGGGAAAGCATTGCCGAAGTCATGCGTTACTACAAGATCGACATTGAGAATTTATTGGTTGTTTATGATGATTTAGATCTTCCACTTGGAAAAATTCGCTTGCGCCAAAAAGGGAGCGCAGGAGGGCATAATGGCATAAAATCTGTCATACAACATACAGGTACTGAACAATTTAAGAGGATTCGGCTTGGCATTGGACGCCCTGACGGAAATAGAACGGTTATTGATTACGTATTAGGAAAGTTTGACAAAGACCAGCAGTTAATAATGGAAGAAGCCGTTAAAAAGAGTGCAGATGCTTGTCTATCGTGGCTCGAGAAGCCATTTTCTGAAGTCATGAACCAGTTTAATTCATAAAGAATGAATATTCTCCTTTCGATGTGTACATACTAAGGAAAAGATGTGTACGCAGAGGAGGATGTAATGGCTATTCATTATTATTGCCGGCATTGCGGCATAAAACTAGGCAGTTTGGAAAACGATATAATTAGCAGTGAAAAGCTAGGTCTTCATAAACTTGCGGACCATGAACGAAAAGAGATGGTTCAATATGAAAGCAATGGCGATATCTCGATAAAGTCTATTTGTGAAGATTGCCAGGAATCGCTTGAACGAAATCCGGATTTTCACCAAAATGATTATCTTATACATTGATTGAACAAGCTTTGGATGCTGTCCAAAGCATTTTTCTGTTTTTTTGTTTGGACGCTAGGAGGGGAGAATAATGTTAAAAAATTTAGAAAATTTACTTCTTGCAAATGATGAAATTCAATCGATCACTCAAGGTGTGGAAATAGGGCTTCCAGAGCAGCTGATTGCTGGATTATCAGGATCCGCTCGCTCTTTGCTCATCTCTTCCGTATATCACAAGACGAATCGGCCGACATTGGTTGTTACCCATAACTTGCTGCAGGCACAAAAACTGTATGACGATCTTATTCAAAACATTCCTGAAAATGAAGTCTATTTATATGCAGCCAATGAACTGATTGCGGCGGAAATTTCGATTGCGAGTCCGGAGTTGAAAGCTCAAAGAATTGAAATGCTGAACCATTTAACGACAAGCTCTAAAGGAGTGTATATCGTGCCGGTGGCTGGATTGCGAAAGATCTTGCCTCCAAAAGATATTTGGAAAAAATTTCAAAAAACGTTTGCTGTCGGGGATGAAGTCGATTTAGATCACTTTTTGCAAGAATTGGTTGTAATGGGTTATGAACGGGCTGATATGGTGAACACACCAGGCGAGTTTAGTTTACGGGGAGGCATACTTGATATCTATCCGCTGACGACTTCTGATCCGATCAGAATTGAATTTTTTGATACGGAAATTGATTCTATTCGCACGTTTTCCATTGAAGATCAACGTTCCATAGAAAATTTAAAGGAAGTCAGCATTGGCCCATTTTCTGAAATGCCGCTTGTTCGGAATCAATTGCCGAGAGTGGGCGAAAAGCTTCAAGCAGCACTGGCAAGCAGCTTGAAAAAGGTGAAGAAAGAAAAAACAAAAGAACTTCTTACTCAAAATATTGGAAATGATATTGAGAGATTGAAAACAGGCACCCTTCCAGATCAAATGGCCAAATATATAGCGATTGCTTATGACCATCCCGCTAGTTTAGTAGATTACCTTACGGATAGAGGAATTGTGTTTTTTGATGAATTAAGCCGAATTAATGAAATGAATGAATCGTTGGAAAAAGAGGAGGCAGAATGGTACACGTCCCTTATTGAAGAAGGCCAAATGGTACATGACTTGCAAGTGTCCCATTCAATCATGGACCTCTTGTCATCGATCAAGATGCCTCGGATCTATTTTTCTTTGTTTTTAAGGCATATTCCTTATACCAATCCGCAAAATATTGTGAATGTGTCTTGTAAACCAATGCAAAGCTTTCATGGTCAAATGAATGTATTAAAGGCGGAAACGGACCGATGGAAACACGGCAAATATACAGTTGTCTTTTTGTGTTCAAGCAAGGAACGAATGAAAAAATTCCAAAGCGATTTGGAAGAGTATGAGATGGAAGCTTCTTTTCTAAAGGAAGACGAAGACATACTCATCGGCAATGTACAAATTCTATATGGAAATTTGCAAACGGGGTTTGAACTTCCTTCTTTGCGGCTTGCCGTGATTACAGAAGAAGAATTATTTAATAAAAAGGTAAAACAGTCCAAGAGAAGGCAAAAACTTTCGAATGCCGAGAGAATAAAAAGCTATTCGGAATTAAATGTCGGGGATTATGTGGTCCATGTGAATCATGGGATCGGAAAATATTTGGGGATTAAAACATTGGAGATCAACGGAGTCCATAAAGATTATCTCCATATTAAGTATCAGGGAACGGATCAATTATATGTACCGATTGATCAAATTGACTTAGTTCAAAAGTATATTGCTTCCGAAGGGAAAGAACCGAAGATTTACAAGCTAGGAGGCAGCGAGTGGAAGCGGGTTAAAAAGAAAGTACAGTCATCTGTTCAAGATATAGCCGACGATTTGATCAAACTCTATGCCGAAAGAGAAGCATCGAAAGGATACGCATTTTCTCCAGATGGCGATTTGCAGCGGGAATTTGAGGCCGCTTTTCCTTATCAGGAGACGGAGGATCAATTGCGCTCTATTCAAGAAATTAAACGGGATATGGAAAGAGAACGGCCGATGGATCGATTGTTGTGCGGAGACGTAGGATATGGAAAAACGGAGGTAGCTCTAAGAGCGGCTTTCAAAGCAATTATGGACGGAAAACAGGTGGCTATGCTTGTTCCCACCACGATATTAGCGCAGCAGCATTATGAAACGATGAAAGAGCGCTTTCAAGGATATCCGATCAATATTGGAATGTTAAGCCGTTTTCGAACACGAAAACAAATCCAAGAAACTATTAAAGGAATTAAAAATGGAACGATTGATATTGTTGTCGGCACGCATCGGCTCTTGTCTAAGGATGTTCAATACCACGATCTAGGCTTGCTGATTGTCGATGAAGAACAACGTTTCGGAGTGACGCATAAAGAGCGGATCAAGCAGTTAAAAACGAATGTGGATGTATTAACGCTCACGGCCACGCCGATTCCTAGAACTTTGCATATGTCGATGCTAGGCGTAAGGGATTTATCGATTATTGAGACCCCTCCTGAAAACCGGTTCCCTGTTCAAACGTATGTGATGGAATATAACGGAACGGTTGTCAGAGAAGCGATTGAAAGAGAATTGGCGCGGGACGGTCAAGTTTTTTACCTTTATAACCGAGTAGAAGATATTGAGCGGAAAGCGGAGGAAATTTCTTTACTTGTGCCGGATGCGCGCGTTACGTATGCCCATGGGCAAATGAGCGAGTCAGAACTGGAAGATGTCATTTTGAGCTTTTTAGAAGGCGAATACGATGTGTTAGTGACAACGACCATTATTGAGACGGGAGTCGATATCCCGAATGTCAATACACTGATTGTATATGATGCCGACCGGATGGGTTTATCGCAGCTATACCAATTAAGAGGACGAGTGGGGCGAACCAACCGAATTGCTTATGCTTATTTTATGTATCGAAAAGATAAAGTTCTTTCTGAAACAGCAGAAAAGCGTCTGCAATCAATCAAAGAGTTTACGGAATTGGGATCGGGATTTAAAATCGCGATGCGCGATTTGTCGATTCGGGGAGCCGGAAATTTATTAGGCCCTCAGCAACATGGATTCATTGATTCAGTGGGATTTGATCTATATTCGCAAATGTTGAAAGAAGCGATTGAAGAAAGAAAAGGAATCACGGTGGAAGAAAAACCGCCAGTGTTTGAAGTGGAACTGGATATCGATGCTTATATTCCGGATTCTTATATTCCAGACGGACAGCAAAAAATTGAAATGTACAAACGGTTTCGCGCACTTGAAACGTTAGAAGAAGTAGCTGAATTGCAAGAGGAAATGGTCGATCGTTTTGGTGAATATCCAAAAGAAGTAGAGTATTTATACCGAGTTGCAGAAATGAAAATCTTTGCGAAAGAGGTTTATTTGGAATCCATTAAGCAGACAAAAAATGAAGTGACGATTCTAGTCAGTGAAAAAGGGACACCGCTTTTAGACGGGTCAAAAGTAGTAGAATTATGCCAAACATACGGTCGGATGATGGGATATGGAATGGACGGGTATAAATTAAAAATTACGATGAATATTAAAAATGTTCCTGTAGAAAAATGGTTTTCTATTGCTTGCGACATTATTCAAAATTTAAAAGAAGCAAAAAAGAAAGCCTCTTAAATAAGTCGGACCCCTCAAGGCGTGCGTTGGTATGCCAGCCGGTGAAGTGAATGCTGTTTTTTGATCCATTCCTCTTGTGAAAAATAAGAAAAAGAAAAACACGTCTTGTATGGATGAAAATATGGAAAGAGTACGAACAATAAAACGGAAAATAATGCCTCGGTAGAAATATATTGTCTCAATAGAAAATTCTCACTGAAAGTGAATAGAACTTCTGAATTGTTAGATACTAACATCAACAAAAGAATGAATGTAAAACAGGCAAGGAAATATGGGATTGCCAAAAAATCATCTGATGAAAGCGAGGCAGCAAAGATGAAAGCAACAGGTATTGTTCGTCGTATTGATGATTTAGGACGTGTAGTCATTCCAAAAGAAATTCGCAGAACTCTTAGAATTCGGGAAGGAGACCCGCTTGAAATTTTTGTGGATCGGGATGGCGAAGTCATATTAAAAAAATATTCCCCCATCAGTGAATTGGGCGATTTTGCTAAAGAATACGGAGAAGCATTATATGATAGCCTAGGATGTTCGATCCTCATTTGCGATAGAGACGCAGTAATTGCTGTGGCAGGAGTTTCGAAAAAAGAATATCTAAATAAAAATATCAGTGATTTGATTGAAAATGCAATGGAGGAACGACAGACCATGATTCAAACAAACCAAAGTGAGGTTTCTTTTGTTGAGGGGCATGAGGAAACGGTTCAATCATACACCATTGCCCCTATTATCGCAAATGGCGATCCAATTGGAACCGTTATTGTTTTTTCCGCTGATCGAACGATAGGGGAAGTGGAGAAAAAAGCGGCGGAAACTGCCTCAGGATTTCTTGCGCGGCAAATGGAACAATAAGAACGGGAAGAGCAGCTTGAGAAAGCTGTTCTTTTTTCATAAGCAGGAGAAACATATGGATTTGCAGGGGTCTGTCATGGTATACATCGTGGGATATGGATAGTCCTTTTGCTTTGGGCGCTTTCCGCCTTCCTAGGATGAGGAGAATTAGTGTATTCTCGAAACCTCTCATTTTGGTATAATAATTCGAATCATGCTTATTATATTGAAGGAAGGCGGCGTTCTTTGTCAAATCAATCATCGCAGATGTTTATGAAAGGAGCGCTAACGCTGACCATTGCAGCACTTGCTGTCAAAGTACTTAGTGCAGTTTATAGAATTCCTTTTCAAAACATTGTTGGGGATGTAGGTTTTTACATATATCAACAAGTATATCCGATTTATGGAATTGCTGTTGCATTTTCAACTTATGGTTTTCCTGTGGCCGTTTCCAAATTGATAGCGCAAGGAGAAGAAAGGGATAGGAGCAGAATAGTAACCGCTTCTTTTGTATTTTTATCGCTAGTAGGAGTGCTATTGTTTTTAGCACTTTATTTTCAAGCAAAAACGATCGCAGCGGTAATGGGCGATCTGAAATTAGCAAGGCTCATTCGAATCATTTCACTATCTTTTTTAATAATGCCGTTTTTATCGGTTGCAAGAGGACTTTTTCAAGGAAAAGGCGATATGGTGCCGACTGCCGTTTCCCAAGTGACTGAGCAGTTTATAAGAGTCGGGGCGATATTAGGATTTTCCTATTGGTTTGTCCATTTGGGAAGTAATTTGTATACGGTCGGCGGCTCTGCCCTCATTGGATCGATTATGGGCGGATTGGCGTCTTCTATTGTGTTAATTTTTTTCTTAAAGCATCGGAGAGAGTCCATTTTTCATGTTCAACGCTTTTCTTTTGGTGCAATAGAAAGAAGATTGATCCAAACTTTGGCGCTGGAAGGCGCTGCGATTTGCTTATCTAGCATGATGCTTGTTCTATTTCAATTTGTAGATGCTTTAAGTTTATATTCGTCGCTAGTTGATTCAGGAATATCGAAATCAGCTGCAAAAGTGGCGAAAGGAATCTATGATCGAGGACAGCCGCTTTTGCAATTGGGAACTGTGGTCGCCACCTCCTTTTCGTTAACGCTTGTGCCGCTTATTAGCGCCAGCTATCAAGAAAGCGATTATGAGTCTGTTCACAAGAGCATTCGCATTGCCGTAAAAATTAGCTTTGTCATAGGTCTTGCTGCCATGACAGGGTTGTTAAATATTCTTGTTCCAACCAATATTATGCTTTTTGAGAATGAATCTGGGTCCAACATTTTGGCTTTCTTTAGCGCTGGAATTTTGCTTAGCTCGATGGCGCTTACCTTTTCAGGTATTTTGCAGGGGGTGGGATCGCCCTATTTTCCTGCTATCGTTCTTTTCGTAGGTCTTGCTGCCAAATATGTCGGGAACTTATATTTTGTCCATTTGTTTGGAGCAGTGGGAGCAGCTTTTTCCACGGTTCTTTCATTGCTGTTGATATCCTTGATTTTGTTTTTGAAAATCAAAACGTTTATGCGCATTCAAGTACTGACATGGTCATTCGTTGGTCCAAGCCTGCTAGCGGCGGCAGCTATGACTGCTATACTACAAGTATGGTCATTCCTTTTCCGATACTTAGATTTTTCTAGCACGCGACTGCATGCGGCGCTGGAAGCAGTTGGCGGTGTTTTTCTGGGCGGCACTGTTTTTCTAGTTTTTATCTTAAAAATGAAGATATTCTCCAAAGAAGAATGGGCTTTGTTTCCGTTTGGCGGGAAATTGGTTCAAATAAGTGAAAAACTGAATGGGAGAAATGGATAATGGCTTATAAAATTACGATTGTTGGATTGGGAGCGGGTGATTTAAATCAGCTTCCATTAGGAGTCTATAAACAGTTGAAAAAAGAGTCTTCCATTTATTTGAGGACAAAGGAGCATCCTGTTGTCAAACAGTTGGAGGAAGAAGGTGTTTCGTTTATCAGTTTTGATTCTGTTTACGAACGACATGACCAATTTGAACAAGTATATGAGGAAATAGTCGAGCGTCTGTTGAACAAAGCAAAAGAAGAAGACATTCTATACGCTGTTCCTGGGCATCCCCTTGTGGCTGAAAAAACAGTCCAGCTTTTGCTTGAAAAGGAAAAAGAGGCGGATGTGGATGTGGTGATCGGCGGCGGGCAAAGCTTTTTGGATTCGTTGTTTGCTGCTCTGAAAATCAACCCTGTAGAAGGCTTTCAATTTTTGGACGGGACAGATCTGAGTAGAGATGATATACATGTCCGCGGGCATGTCATCATCGGGCAGGTGTACGATTCTTTCGTAGCGTCTGATGTGAAGCTGACACTAATGGAAAAATACCCGGACGACTATCCGATTTATATCGTTCAGGCTGCGGGATCAGACGGGGAAAAACTGTTGAAAGTGCCCCTTTATCAATTGGATCATGAAATTTCTTCCGTTAATAACTTAACCTCCATCTATGTTCCGCCGGTGAAAGATGACTTTGTTTTCCGCGAATTTTCCTCATTGAGGGAAATCATTCGCATATTGCGGGGACCAAATGGCTGTCCTTGGGATAAAAAGCAGACACATCAGTCGTTAAAAAAATACTTAATAGAAGAATGTTATGAACTTTTATCCGCTATCGACCATGATGATATTGACAATATGATTGAAGAGTTGGGAGATGTTCTTCTTCAAGTGATGCTCCATTCCCAAATCGGCGAGGACGAAGGTTTGTTTTCGATAGAAGATGTGATGGAATCCTTATCGCGAAAAATGGTGCATCGTCATCCACACGTCTTCGGAGATGAAACCGCTAAAACAGCGGAAGAGGTTGTGAAAAATTGGGAAGCCATTAAACAGAAGGAGAAAGGCACTAGCGCTAAAGGCGGCAGTATTTTAGATGAAGTCGAAAAAGGACTTCCGGCTGTCATTAGAGCGTACGAAATTCAGAAGAAAGCGGCAAAAACAGGCTTTGATTGGAAGAAAGCAGATGAAGCAGCTCAAAAAGTGGAAGAAGAGTGGCGGGAATTTTTAGACGAAGTCAAAAGCGGTGACAAAAAGAAACAGATGGATGAATGGGGTGATGTGTTATTTGCATTAATCAATACAGCACGCTTTTTCTCTATTCATCCTGAAGAGGCCCTTGCAAAAGCAAATGACAAATTTATTCGGCGGTTTTCTTATGTGGAACAGAAAGTGAAAGAAAGCGGTCAATCTTTCCAAGATTTCTCTTTAACGGAACTTGATCGTTTTTGGAATGAAGCAAAAGAAAAAGGACTTTGAAAATAGCAAATCTTTTATAACAAACCATCTAAATGGGAAAAACACTCTTTAAAAAGGGGGAGAAGCAATGGAAACGATGCGGTTGGATAAATTTTTAAAGGTGTCGCGCATTATTAAAAGAAGAACGTTAGCAAAAGAAGTGGCGGATCAAGGCAGGGTCTTCGTAAATGGACAGCAAGCAAAAGCGAGTACGAATGTAAAAACAGGAGATGAATTGACCATCCGTCTTGGACAAAAAATCATAAAGGTTCGTGTTGAAAGCCTTCGGGAATCTACAAGGAAAGAAGACGCAGCAAATCTGTATACTATATTGTCCGAAGAAAAAATAGAAGGATAAACTGGGGAAAAGAGATTCTCTTTTCTCTTTTTTGATTTCACATAAAAAATAGGCTTGTTCTATCTCTTCCTGCGCGTGCATAAGTATGTTACAAAGAATGTACATTTTTCAAGGATTCCGTTTAAATGTCGGTTCTCTTTTTTTTCTCAGTTGGTTCAGCTTATGCTTAAAAACGAATGGTCAAGACCTAGATGACGGAAAGAGCCTTTGAAAAAGCAATGAAAGGAAGCGGGGGAGAAAATATGGCGCAGTATCAAGAGGCTAAAAATAATGGATCTTTTCAAGAACATGATGTCATTATGAGGGGCAGAAAACTGCTTGATATCACAGGTGTAAAGCAAGTAGAAAGTTTTGATAACGAGGAATTTTTGCTTGAAACGGTGATGGGTTTTTTATCCATTCGGGGTGAAAATCTTCAGATGAAAAATTTAGATGTCGATCAAGGCATTGTATCGATCAAAGGGAGGGTGTATGACCTTGTTTATTTGGATGATCAGCACGGGGAGAAAGCTAAAGGGTTCTTTAGCAAGTTGTTTCGATGAGCTTGACAACCCAGTTTTATACTATGCTTGCCATGATCGCAATGGGAAGCTTTTTTGGTGCATCGTTTGATACGTACAACCGATTTTTAAAAAGAAGCATGCGGAAAAGATGGATCGTCTTTCTCCACGATGTGCTTTTTTGGGTCGTGGAAGGGCTTCTTATATTTTACATTTTGTTTCTTGTAAATTACGGGGAAATTCGTTTTTATATTTTTCTTGCTTTATTATGCGGTTTTGCTGCTTATCAGGCGCTTTTGAAAAGAGGATATTTAGTCATATTGGAAAGCGCCATATCATTTGCAGCTGCTGTTTACAAATTTATGTTAAAAACTCTTTACAATTTCATTTATATTCCAGTAAAGTATATTTTTTTGTTCACGCAAACTGCTATAATAATAATGGGAAAATCAATGTTCATGTTAACACTCACCATATGGAAAGTGCTGTTTTGGTTTTTAAAAGGCGCTGCATTACCGTTTCAATGGATTCTTAATGGATTTTGGAAGTTATTGCCGAAATCGTTTAAAATATTCGTCGATAAGTTCTTCACACGCTTAAAAGGATCTTTTGGAAAAATAAAGAATACTATTACTAAACTGTTTACCGGGATACGTAAAAGGAAGTAAATAATGGAAAGGTAGGTTTGAAATGTCGGTTCGAAACGTAAAAGGAATTACATCCATTAGAAATACTTATGTGGAAAACGAAGAGAAAAAACAATATTTATTACAGCAGCAAAAAAAGAAACTGTATAGAAGATTGATCGCTTTTTCCTCCTTATTCTTAATCATCACCATCCTTTTAGTTTCGACACTTATATCTCAAGCATCCCGTTTGGAAGAAAAACAGCGGCAAAAAGCAAAACTGGAACATTCGTTGACCAAGCTTGAAAAAAAACATGTTTTGCTGAAAGAAGAATTGGCAAAATTAAAGGATGATGACTATATTGCCAAGCTTGCCCGTGAAAAATATTTCTTATCGGATAAAGGTGAAATTATTTTTAATCTCCCTAAGGAGAAAAAGAAAGAAAAGGATGGGGAGTAGTCATATTGACACTCTTTTTTTCCGATATATAATATAAGATAAGCTTGATATTTTTTAAGGAGGAACAATCTTTTTATGTCAATTGAAGTAGGCAGCAAGTTACAAGGAAAAGTAACAGGCATCACTAATTTTGGAGCGTTTGTTGAATTGCCTGATGGCTCAACGGGCTTGGTGCACATTAGCGAGGTTGCCGATAATTATGTAAAGGATATCCACGATCATTTAAATGTCGGCGATCAAGTAGAAGTAAAAGTGCTCAACGTTGAGAATGATGGGAAAATAGGGTTATCGATCCGCAAGGCAAAAGACCAGCCCCAACATTCAAGCCATAATCATCATGGAAACCAGCGCCCACAGCGGTACAACAAAGGAAATGATCATCGTTCCAAAGAAAGTTTTGAGCAGAAGATGGCCCGCTTTTTAAAAGAAAGTGAAGATCGCCTGTCTTCTTTAAAACGCCATACTGAATCCCGACGCGGAGGCAGGGGGGCAAGAAGAGGCTAACTTGCTGTCTATTTCAAGCAGGGGCCATAAAAACTTTATTTAGAGTAAACAGATTACCATAACGGGTTTTTAGCCTCATTTTATGATGAGGCGTTTACGTGTCATCTATTGAATCATTGAAAAAATGAATTTGGTGTTGTTTCAGTGAATATGGTTTTGAAAGTTATGGAGCCTTTTTTCAAGTGATTGCGGATACCCGTTCTAAATGAGAAGTGGAAAAGAGCTTGCAAAAAGGAATGAAGCTCTTTTTTGGATAGAAATCATAACGACTATATTCATTTATGTTTGTTCAAATATATTCCTTATATAACGCTTTCATATGAGCCATTGCCTTTTTATAGACAAAAAGCCAAAGAGATTCATCCTTATAAGGATTAGACTCTTTGGCTTTTTCATTATATCAATCGATAGCGGCGGAGGGAATCGAACCCCCGACCTCACGGGTATGAACCGTACGCTCTAGCCAGCTGAGCTACGCCGCCGCAGTATGCGATTTGAAACACAATGAATATATTAATGTTAACATCAAAAAATGTCAAGAGGCAGAACAGAGGCTTTTCTAATTTTTCTTCTTGCCAATAAAATGAGGAGTTAGGATTGGTCAATTTCAACCGTAAAAGATCTTCTTTTTTTACGACAAACATTTTACTAAAAAGATAAATCAATCCTATCGTAAGGGAAAAAGGGTGAAGTTTTTACAATTCCTTTGTTGTTCATTTACAAGTTTGGCTCTGTATTACCTAAAACTCATGATCAATTTGTATCCTTTTTGAAGATCAGGCTGAAAATAGTCGAACTTTTCTTGAACGGGAACTGGTCATTTTGACAAAGTTTTATGCTTGTCCCCTTTATAATGTCTTCAATAATATGAGATGGGGAGTGTTATTTGATGGAAAGAGTGGAGCAAAACGTAATGGAGCCGGTAGGAAACGTCAGTCTGGAAGAAACAAAATTGGAAGTGACAAGAAGGTTTAGGAGATTCCTTTTTAAACTGGAATTGGCTATTCAACAAAAAGGAATGATGTTGTTTTTAATTGGTTTTCTGTTAGGAAGGGCGTTAATTTTATCCCATTTAACTCCGTTTGCTTTGCCGTTTTTTGCATCTGTTTTCATGATTCGGAGAGAACGGGCGCCGATTGTTTTTATTGGATTGTTATCGGGTGCTTTCACTTTATCAATAGAAAACTTAGTCTACACCTTTGCCGTCATCTCTTTGTTTTTAATTGCTTTTCGGCTGTCTAGACAATTTCGCAAAGAAGAATTAAATGCTTTGCCGTTCTTTGTGTTTTTTACGACTATAGCGGTTAAACTAGCTTTCACCTATATCAATCAGCATCAAACGTTAAGCCTCTATGATGGCCTTATGGCACTGATTGAGGCGGGCATGACGTTTATCCTTACTTTAATTTTTATGCAAAGCATTCCCTTATTATCCATTCACAAACGAAAAACTTCATTAAAAACAGAAGAAATTGTCAGCCTCATCATTTTATTAGCATCGATTTTGACTGGAACCATTGGTTGGAAATTATATGGATTATCTGTTGAACATATTTTTTCCCGTTATTTGGTGCTGTTATTCGCATACGTTGCAGGTGCTACCGTGGGATCAACTGTGGGAGTCGTTACGGGGTTAATTTTCAGCTTGGCTAACGTTTCAAGCTTTTATCAAATGAGTTTATTGGCTTTTGGCGGATTGCTTGGCGGTCTTCTGAAAGAAGGAAAAAAATTCGGCACTGCTGCCGGGATGCTAGTGGCTACGTTGATGATTGGGATGTACGGGGAGGAAAATATTTCTTTAATTCCTACCCTTTATGAAACATTGGCTGCTACTGTGCTGCTCTTTTTAACGCCTAGAAATTTAACAGATCGAGTCGCAAAGCATATTCCCGGCACTCCGGAGCATTCTCATCACCAACAGCAGTTTTTGAAAAAGATCCGTGATGTGACGGCGAACCGAGTGGAGCAATTTTCTTCTGTCTTTCAGGCTCTATCCAAAAGTTTTGCTCAATCCGGCCTGTTTCATGAAGAAACATCGGAAGAGCGCGAGTTGGATTTTTTTCTAAGCAATGTTACAGAAAAGACTTGTCAGACTTGTTTTAAAAAAGAGCAATGCTGGACAAAAAATTTTCATAAAACGTACGAATTAATGAGAGAGGCGTCAATGGATTTGGAGGAAGGAATGTTGTCCAGCTCTGTAGCAAGAGACATGGAAAAGCATTGTGTACGGTCCAAACGTGTTCAAGAGGTGATTCAGCAAGAGCTCACTCATTTTCAGGCGAATCAGAAGTTAAAGCAGCAAGTTCAGGAAAGCCGGAAGCTTGTCGCCGATCAATTATTGGGCGTCTCTAAGGTAATGGACGATTTTGCGAAAGAGATACAGAAAGAGCGTGAAAATCACCATCACCAGGAGGAGCAAATTCACGAAGCTCTTCAATCTTTTGGACTGGAAGTGGAAAAGATTGATATTTACAGCCTCCAAAAAGGAAATGTAGATATTGATATGGTCTTTCCTTATATGGGCGGTCATGGTGAATGCGAAAAACTGATAGCACCAATGCTTTCGGATATTTTAGGAGAAACCATTTTGGTTCAAAATGAAGAATATACTGGATTTCCAGGAGGCTATTGTTATGCGACTTTTCGTTCGGCAAAAGCATTTGTGGTGGAAACAGGGGTTGCCTTTGCGGCCAAGGGAGGAGGTTTGGTTTCAGGGGACTGTTATTCAACAATCGACTTAGGAGTCGGCAAATTTGCAGTGGCCATCAGCGACGGAATGGGAAATGGCATAAGAGCACATCACGAAAGCAATGAAACATTAAATCTTTTGCAGAAAATTCTCCAATCTGGAATTGATGAAAAGATAGCGATTAAGTCTGTCAATTCTGTCCTGTCTTTGAGAACAACAGATGAAATCTTTTCAACGTTGGATTTGTCGATTATCGATTTGCAAAACGCCACTGCAAAATTTTTGAAAATTGGGTCATCTCCAAGTTTTATTAAAAGAGGGAGCAAAATTATGAAAATCGAAGCAGGCAATTTGCCGATGGGTATCTTGCAGGAGGTGGATGTGGATATCGTCTCTGAACAGCTAAAAGCGGGAGATTTGCTCATTATGATGAGCGACGGTGTTTTTGAAGGAGCTAAGAATGTGGAAA
Organism: Caryophanales bacterium; assembly: GCA_014896555.1. GTDB lineage: Bacteria > Bacillota > Bacilli > Bacillales > DSM-4216 > Bacillus_O. The sequence continues at coordinate 39,421 of JADBKC010000001.1, forward strand.
ACCATGATTTGTGGATGAAAAGAAAAATTGGTGAAATTGAAACAAACGATCCTCAAGAAGTAGCGGATTTAATTATGGAAAAAGTCATTCGGGCAGGGGGCGGCGGCATTGAAGATGATATGACAGTCGTCGTTACAAAGATCGAACATAACATGCCCAAATGGGCCGCTATTCCTGTAACCAAATTGAAAAAGAAGAAGAACGTTTCATGACTTTTTCCTAAAATGTATAATACCCCCTCTAATTGGAAAAAATAGTGATAATAGTGCAAGATTGGAGGGGACATAATGAAAACAGGTACGCTGCGCCAAATTTTGCTGATTACAGATGGCTGTTCCAATTACGGAGAAGACCCAATTGCGATGGCGGCTCTTTCAAACGAGCAAGGGATTACAGTCAATGTTATTGGTGTGTTGACGAACGATGCGATGGATGATAGGGGAATGAAAGAAATTGAGGGAATTGCTAAATCAGGCGGCGGGGTCAGCCAAATTGTATATGCTACGCAGTTATCGCAAACGGTTCAGATGGTGACGCGTCAAGCGATGACGCAAACTTTGCAGGGATTGGTGAATCAAGAATTGAAACATATATTGAACAGGGATATTTCCATGGAAGAACTTCCTCCCGAAAAACGCGGAGAGGTAATGGAAGTGGTAGAGGACCTTGGTGAAAAGGCCAATTTAGAAGTATTGATATTAGTAGATACTAGCGCGAGCATGAAAGAGAAACTGCCGATCGTGAAGGAAGCTCTATTAGATCTTTCTTTAAGCATGAATGCAAGAATGGGAAATAACTTGTTTTCTGTCTATATATTTCCCGGGAAACGAAGGGAGGTTGAAAGGATTCTGGATTGGACTCCTAAGATGGAATCACTCACCAGCATCTTTTCAAAACTGAATCCGGGCGGAGTGACCCCGACTGGACCGGCCATTCGGGAAGCATTAGGGCAATTTGTGAAAAAACGTTCGGCAAGGGGTTTGCTGTCAAGTGATGATGAATTCTTTGAAGAATCCGTTTAATTTTCCAAAAGGTACAGTCATTAAGGGAAAATGGAATCAAAAAATGTATGTTCTGTTAAAAGAACTTGGATACGGCGCAAACGGAACGGTTTATCTAGTTCAAAATGAAAATGGGTATGCTGCTTTAAAAATGAGCAAAAACAGCATGTCCATCATATCAGAGGTAAATGTTCTAAAGTCTTTTCGAAAGGTCCAAGGGTCTTCCCTAGGGCCTTCTTTGTTAGATGTGGATGATTGGATCATAAAAGGATCGACCATCCCTTTTTATGTGATGGAGTATATACAAGGCCCCAATCTTCTTGATTTTATTAAGCAAAAAGGACCTTCCTGGATTGGGATTCTGCTCAGTCAATTATTAAGGGATTTAGAATTGCTGCATGAACAAGGATGGGTGTTCGGAGATTTAAAACCTGAAAATCTAATTGTTGCCGGTCCTCCTTATCGCATTCGCTGTATAGATGTGGGCGGGGCTACCATCCAAGGAAGGGCTATAAAAGAGTTTACGGAATTTTTTGATAGAGGCTATTGGGGAATGGGAAATAGAAAAGCTGAACCGTCGTATGACCTTTTTTCGGTTGCTATGATTGCTTTAAATCTTGCTTATTTAAGAAAATTTGAGAAGCGGGAAAATTTTCAAGCGGAAATTGTGCAAATGATGAAGAAAAAACCGGAATTACAGTTGATGAAACCTGTATTGCTCAAGGCTGTTCGCGGGCATTATTCTTCTGCTAAAGAAATGAGAAAAGAATTACTGACAGCCTTATCATTGCCAGCCGTTCAGAAAAAGTCTGAAAAATACGGATATCCGGACAATTCGGCAGGGAAGTCTGCGGCAAAACCATTTCCGTCCAGAAAAACCATCCATAAAAAGAAAAAGAATCGGAGGCTGCTTGAAACTCTTTTGATCATTGTCAGTCTGTCCTTCCTTTATTTTGTCTACTTGTATTTCCAGTTGATCTAAATCAAGTGTCATACGTTCGTTATTGAAAATAAGTTTAAAATGTAAACTTTTTTGTGATAAATAAGGTTAAATGATACTATTATAAGTAAATAAAAAATCAACTTGAACAGGTGATTTTTGGCTTCATTGAGGGAGATTTTGGAGGAATGCGATTAAACTGAACATATGCCCAAGCCCCATTTGTTTTTTAAGACGACAAAAGCAGTGCCTAGACTTGGGGTCAGTCGTTCACTGCTTGCGTGAAAAAAGGCTGCAATGCGTTTGCCTTCACCTCCATCTATACTTTATTGGGAACGTTTATGAATGAACAGAAAAATGGTTTTCGTTCCGAATATCTCTCATGGTGAGACCTTCGCCTGCTTTCAAGATAAAGGATGAATTGCAATGCTGGAGTATGAAGAAAAGGTCAGACAGTTTATAGAGAGACATCAATTGATTGATAAGAGGGATCAAATAGTCGTTGGGGTATCGGGCGGCCCTGATTCATTATCATTATTGCATTATTTGGCGAAAAGACGAGAATTTTATGAAATTGATCTGTTTGCCGTTCACCTTGACCACATGTTTCGCGGGCAGGAATCGTATGAAGAACTTCTGTTTGTTGAAGAATTTTGCAAAGACTTTCATATTCCGTGCTTAGCCAAACAGATCAACGTTAGTGAAATCATTCGCGATCATGGAACAGGGCTTCAAGAAAACGCTAGAATGGTACGCTATCAAGTTTATCAACAGGCAATGGCCCAGTTTGCAGCTAATAAATTGGCGCTTGCCCATCATGGGGATGACCAAGTAGAAACAATTTTAATGCGTTTGACAAGAGGAACATCTGGAAAAGGACGGTCAGGAATTCCTTATTTGAGGCCTTTCCACAATGGGTGGATTATCCGACCATTGTTAGGTTTAAATAAAGAGGAGATTTTAGCATACTGTGATTATTACAAGCTGAATCCTCGAATCGATCCCAGTAATTCAAAAGGCACTTATACACGCAATCGTTTTCGTCTTGAGGTACTCCCATTTTTGAAAACAGAAAATCCGAAAGTTCATGAACATTTTCAGACATTTAGCGAGGAACTGCTGGAAGATGAACATTATTTGCTAAAATTGACATATGAAAGAATGGAAGCCGTATGGGGACACAAAAACGGCGGAATTTCCATGGATGTTGAAGAGTTTCTAAAAATGCCTTTGCCTTTACAAAGAAGAGGGATTCATCTAATATTAAACTATCTTTATAAGAATAAAACCTCATTTACAAATGTACATATTCGTCAAATTATGCAACTCATCCAACATCTCCATCCATCTGGAAGGCTTGATCTTCCAGATGGATTGAAAGTGATTCGTAATTATCAGGAATGCTTTTTTGGCTTCATAAAGGATGAAAGCGAAGAATATTCATATGAATTAAAGTCGGAAGGAAAAGTTGTCCTTCCGAATGGCGACCAATTGATCCTTACCAAAAGGAAGAACGAAGGGAAATTTCCAACAAAAGATGATCAATTTTGCCTGGATCGAGAGAAAGTTGAAATGCCGCTGACGATCCGTACAAGAAAACCGGGAGACCGTATCGCATTAAAAGGGATGGATGGTTTAAAAAAGGTGAAAAAGCTTTTTATTGACTTGAAAGTACCACGCTCTTCTCGTGATGAATGGCCGATTGTGGTTGATTCAAAAGGAAAGGTTTTATGGATCCCAGGTCTTAGAAAATCGATCTTTGAAAAAGACAACGAAAATGAGAATGACGATATTTTAATTTATATTAAGCAAACATCATCTAGGGGGCAAACAAAGTGCTGAATCAGGATATGGAAAAAGTTTTAATCACTGAAGATGAGATTCAAGAAAAAATTAAAGAATTGGCTTCCTGTTTGACAGAAGAGTACAAGGACAAGTTTCCGCTGGTGATCGGCGTTTTGAAAGGAGCCATGCCATTTATGGCGGATTTGTTAAAACGTGTGGATGCCTATTTGGAAATGGATTTTATGGATGTTTCCAGCTATGGCAATTCCACCGTTTCATCCGGGGAAGTGAAAATTGTGAAGGACCTTGATACTTCTGTCGAGGGACGGGACATACTAATCGTTGAAGATATCATCGACAGTGGGTTGACTTTAAGCTATTTAGTCGAGCTATTCCGTTATCGGAAGGCAAATTCGATCAAAATAGTAACTCTTTTAGATAAACCGACAGGGCGCAAGGCGGATATTGAAGCAGATTATGTTGGCTTTATCGTTCCAGATGAATTTGTGGTTGGCTACGGTTTGGACTATGCTGAAAAATACCGAAATTTACCTTTCATCGGGGTTTTAAAACCAGAAATTTATAGCAATAATGAAAGCAAATAGGTAAAGTAGGTTGCGTGAAATGAAAAAACAAATTCAAGGGATGATTATTGTTTGTAACACTCAGATTCAATATGATACTATTGTATATAGTTTTTTGATGGTGGGAGGAGGTAAGGGATGAATCGCATTTTTCGCTATACCATATTTTACTTGCTGGTCTTTTTAGTGATTATTGGCGTTGTTGGTTATTTTAATAATAACAACCAGCCAACTAAAAATATAACGTATAACGAGTTTATATCTCACTTGGAAAATAATGATGTAAAGTCTTTTTCTATGCAGCCTGAGCGAGGCGTTTACGAGGTCCGTGGGCAGTTAAAAGGAGATGAAGGCAATTATTTTCAAACGTATGTCATGAACAGCGACACGCTTCTTAACCGAATCGATAATGCTGCGAAGAACGCCAGAGTGGAAGTGCTGCCTGCTAAGGAAACTAGCGGTTGGGTCTCCTTATTTACTACAATTATTCCATTTTTGATTATCTTTATACTATTTTTCTTCTTACTAAACCAAGCGCAGGGCGGTGGAAGTCGTGTCATGAACTTCGGAAAAAGCAAAGCCCGGTTGTATAACGATGAGAAGAAAAAAGTGCGTTTTCGGGATGTGGCCGGTGCCGACGAGGAAAAGCAGGAACTAGTTGAAATTGTTGAATTCCTGAAAGATCCGCGCAAATTTTCCGAACTAGGAGCCCGTATTCCGAAAGGTGTTCTTTTAGTCGGACCTCCAGGAACAGGGAAAACTTTACTTGCTCGCGCTGTAGCCGGCGAAGCGGGTGTTCCGTTTTTCTCCATTAGCGGTTCCGATTTTGTGGAAATGTTTGTTGGGGTCGGTGCCTCTCGTGTCCGGGATTTATTTGAGACCGCCAAAAAGAATGCCCCCTGTATTATTTTTATAGATGAAATTGATGCAGTTGGCCGTCAGCGTGGTGCAGGCCTTGGCGGCGGACATGACGAAAGAGAGCAAACATTAAACCAATTGCTCGTTGAAATGGATGGATTTAGCGCAAATGAAGGGATTATTATCATTGCAGCAACAAACCGTCCAGATATTCTCGACCCGGCATTATTGCGTCCGGGACGTTTCGACCGTCAAATCACAGTAGATCGTCCTGATGTGAATGGAAGAGAAGCTGTTCTTCGAGTCCACGCCCGCAATAAACCTTTAGACGATTCTGTAGATTTAAAGGCGATTGCGCAAAGAACTCCTGGTTTTTCAGGAGCAGATTTGGAAAACTTGTTAAACGAAGCGGCACTTGTTGCGGCTCGTGCAAACAAGAAAAAAATTGATATGTCCGATATTGATGAGGCAACAGATCGTGTCATTGCTGGACCGGCAAAACGCAGCAAAGTGATTTCAGAAAAAGAAAGAAGAATCGTTGCTTTCCACGAGGCAGGGCATACAGTGATAGGACTAGTATTGGATGATGCAGAAATGGTTCATAAAGTAACGATTGTCCCACGCGGTCAAGCTGGTGGATATGCTGTTATGCTTCCAAAAGAAGATCGTTATTTTATGACAAAACCAGAACTGCTTGATAAGATTACAGGTTTGCTTGGAGGTCGTGTATCGGAAGAGCTTACTTTTGGAGAAGTGTCGACAGGAGCTCATAACGATTTCCAGCGCGCTACAAGCATCGCTCGTAGAATGGTAACCGAATTTGGAATGAGCGATAAATTGGGTCCACTTCAGTTTGGACAGACACAAGGCCAGGTATTCCTTGGACGTGATTTAAACAGCGAACAAAATTATTCAGATGCAATCGCTTACGAAATTGATCTTGAAATTCAGCGCATTATTAAAGAATGTTATGAGCGTGCTAAAAAAATTCTCACTGAAAATCAAGATAAAGTAAAATTGATTGCAACAACTTTGTTGGAAGTAGAAACGTTGGATGCAGCTCAAATTAAACATTTAGTGGATCACGGCACTTTACCGGATCGCTCCGCTTCATCTGACAAAAAAGCAGCAAATAATAGCAGCGCAAATGATAATGTGAAGGTAAACATTCAAAGAAAAGAAGTATCTCAAACGGAAGAATCGAATCAAGGCGATTCAACAGCTCAGAGTGATATGGATTCGAATTCTAATAAAAATACCCCAAATTCAGGGGACAATGGTGACAAAACAGTTTAAATAAGGCAAACCCTTTACGAGGAGAAAGTACAAATTGCTTGAATGCGTTTATTGCAAACAGCAAGGCGACAATGATGTAAAGCCTCCCGGATATCATGGCTGTGACAGCTTTGATGCCGGGAGGCTATTTTTAGAATGAAGCAACAGTAAGGTTCCAGGAATACAGATTGGAAAAGTGATGAGCGGGTCATTAGCGGCTTTTTGCGAGTTGGAATGGTTGGAAAATTGAAAGTGGCCATGACACCGTATATATAGATGAGCATGGATTTCACCAAGTTGGTTTTGGTCGTGATGTACGGAAACTTTTCAGCAGGAGCCAATCTTTACGAAATTCGGATATTCTGTGATATGATGTTGACAAGTAATTTTATGATTAATATGTGTGGTGAGTGGGTTGATTTTTGTATTGGATGTTGGAAATACTAATACTGTATTAGGGGTATATGAAAAAGACGAATTAAAATATCATTGGCGTATCGAAACGAACAGAAGCAAAACAGAAGATGAATATGGTATGCTGGTTAAATCTCTCTTTGAACATGTGGGGATTCGTTTTGAGGATATTCATGGCATTATCATTTCATCGGTAGTCCCTCCTATTATGTTTTCCTTGGAGAGAATGTGTAAAAAGTATTTTCATGTAAGCCCGCTGGTCGTAGGCCCAGGAATTAAAACGGGGCTGGATATTAAATACGAAAATCCTCGCGAAGTGGGAGCGGATCGAATTGTAAATGCTGTTGCCGGGATACACGAATATGGAAGCCCGTTAATTATCGTCGATTTTGGTACAGCAACTACTTATTGTTATATCAATGAAAAGGAACAGTATATGGGAGGAGCTATTGCCCCAGGCATCAGTATTTCCACGGAAGCTTTATATTCTCGGGCATCAAAATTGCCCCGGATTGAGATTGCGGCACCCGACCATATTATCGGAAAAAATACAGTTGCAGCCATGCAGTCTGGGATTGTATATGGGTATGTAGGACAGGTGGATGGCATAGTCAGACGAATGAAAGCATATAGCAAGATTGAGCCAAAAGTGATTGCTACCGGAGGATTAGCTTCGCTGATTGCTAACGAGTCGGAAACCATCGATTTCGTCGATCCGTTTTTAACATTAAAAGGATTGAGACTCATTTATAAACGGAACATGGAATAAGAGAAAGGAGAAACCTATGAGTGATTATTTAATAAAAGCTCTAGCTTTTGATGGCAAAGTTCGTGCTTACGCTGCCAATACAACAAACACAGTCGGAGAAGCACAAAGAAGACATTACACATGGCCTACAGCATCGGCGGCATTGGGGCGTACAATGACAGCTGGAGTCATGATGGGTTCCATGATGAAAGGAAACGCCAAAGTAACCATTAAAGTGGATGGCGGAGGCCCCATCGGGATTATTTTAGTAGACAGTGATGCGAAAGGAAACGTCCGCGGCTATGTTACAAATCCCCAAACCCATTTTGATTTAAACGAGCATGGAAAACTCGATGTTCGCCGTTCTGTTGGGACATCAGGAACGCTTACGGTTGTGAAAGATCTTGGATTAAGAGAAAATTTTTCCGGACAAGTTCCGATTGTGTCCGGTGAACTTGGCGAAGATTTTACTTATTATTTTGCTTCCTCTGAACAAATCCCTTCTTCTGTAGGCGTGGGAGTGTTGGTCAATCCTGACAATTCGATTCTGGCTGCTGGCGGATTTATCATTCAATTGATGCCTAGCACCGATGATGAGACGATCGATAGGATTGAGGAACGACTCAAAACGATTCCGCCTATTTCGAAGCTTATTCAGAAAGGGCTAACTCCGGAAGAAATTTTATTTGAAATTCTTGGAGAAGATCAAGTGAAAATACTGGATAAAGTTCCTGTTCAATTTAAGTGCAATTGTTCTAAAGATCGTTTTGCGACCGCTATGATTGGGCTAGGAAAAGAGGAAATCCAAGACATGATCGATGAAGATGGACAAGCGGAAGCACAATGCCATTTTTGCAATGCTAAATATGTATTTACAAAAGAAGAATTGGAAGCCTTGAAACAAGAGGCAAAATAAAGACCATCCTCCATTAGGCGGGAAGATTTCCTTTCTGTGGGTGGTTGTTGCCATAATAGTGCTATGTAGGCTGTTGTTCTTTTTTGTTGAATACATAAGACGAGGATTTTGCTATTAGATAGTGTAAGTTGAGAGTTCATTTTCAAATAATATCTTTTTGTATTATTTTCATGTTGAATCCAACAGATTTTTTCGTTTTGTTGTAAATTTCAGACATTAATATTTGACAATTTCAAAATTTATTGGTAAATTATTGACTATAATACCAATAAAAATACTCGGTTTTGAGGTGATCTATATGGCGAAAATTGCAAATTCTATTACAGAATTGATCGGAAATACACCAATTGTTAAATTGAACAGAATTGTCGATGCGGATTCAGCTGATGTTTATTTAAAATTAGAGTATTTCAATCCGGGCAGCAGTGTAAAAGATCGTATTGCTTTGTCCATGATCGAAGCCGCTGAAAAATCAGGAAAACTTCAACCTGGCGGAACGGTTATTGAACCTACAAGCGGAAACACTGGGATCGGACTAGCTATGGTAGCTGCGGCAAAAGGGTACCGTGCGGTTTTTGTTATGCCGGAAACGATGAGTTTGGAACGCCGGAATCTTTTGAAAGCATATGGAGCACAGCTTGTTCTTACCCCTGGTCCTGATGGAATGAAAGGTGCCATCAAAAAAGCAGAAGAACTCGCTAAAGAAAACGGCTATCTCATGCTTCAACAATTTGAAAACCTTGCTAACCCAGAAGTTCATCGTCGAACAACGGGGAAAGAAATTTTAGAACAATTCGGAGATGAACAACTAGACGCATTTATTGCCGGCATCGGTACGGGCGGAACCATTACGGGAACAGGCCAAGTATTGAAAGAAAAATATCCGAACATTAAAATTTATGCTGTAGAACCAGCAGATTCCCCAGTTTTATCCGGAGGAAAACCTGGTCCACATAAAATTCAAGGAATTGGGGCAGGTTTCGTCCCGAAAGTTTTAGATACCGATGTGTATGATGAAGTGATAACGGTAACCACTGAACAAGCATTTGATTCTGCAAGAAAAGCTTCGCTAAATGAAGGGGTGCTTGGAGGCATTTCCGCAGGTGCTGCCATTTATGCGGCACTTCAAGTTGCGAAAAAGTTAGGAAAAGGCAAAAAAGTTCTAGCGATTGTTCCGGACAACGGGGAACGCTACTTAAGCACACCGCTTTATCAATTTGAAGACTAAGAGATAGGAAAGCAAGCCGTTTTGGCTTGCTTTTTTTATCCCTGTCTATCCTTGCAATTAATCATCTCCCTTTTCACTTAGTGGAATAACAAATTGGGCGCGAATCCTCTAGTAAGTCTGTTTATCTTCCACGCTAAAAACCTTCCAGAGTTCATTTTTTCAACTCTACACGTATAGTAGCAATGAATAGCTTTACATTAATCTCACGCTGCTTTTGGTCCACAAAAAACTCCCGTTCCTTTTGAATCTGATTTGCCGTCGTTTTTTCAAAAAATTATGCTACAATAAGTCCAAAAGGGAAGTTTTCATGTGCTAAAGGGGATGGTTAATATGAAAATGCTTGCGGGGCGTTTTCAGTTCGATTTTGATAAAAAAACGTATATTATGGGGATTTTAAATGTGACCCCTGATTCTTTTTCTGATGGCGGCAAATTTTATTCGGTAGATAATGCAGTATCTCATGCTATTGAGATGATACAAGATGGAGCCGGGATCATTGATATAGGAGGAGAATCTACACGTCCAGGCCATGAGTCTGTTTCGGTAGAGGAAGAATTACGAAGAGTGATTCCGGTCATTAAAGAAGTATCAAAACGCGCGGATGCACCAATCTCTATTGATACATTTAAGGCGAAGTCGGCGGCGGAAGCGATTGAAGCTGGTGCCGATATTATCAATGATGTTTGGGGAGCTAAAAAAGACCCGGAAATTGCGGATGTGGCCGTGGAAAAAGAGGTACCGATCATTCTGATGCATAACCGTCCTAATATGGATTATGGAAATTTTGTAAGAGATGTTTTATATGATTTGTATGAAAGCATTGAAATAGCAAAAAAAGCGGGCGTTCCCGACGATAAAATCATTTTGGATCCGGGCATTGGATTTGCAAAAGATCGAGATCAAGATATGCTGTTGATGCAAAATCTTGATAAAATTGTGGCTCTTGGATATCCTGTACTTTTAGCTACTTCTAGGAAAAGAGTGATCGGACATGTGCTCGACCTTCCAGTAGAAGAAAGGATGGAAGGGACAGGCGCTACTTGTTTATTCGGTATGCAAAAAGGATGCCATATCGTACGTGTACATGATGTAAAACCGATCAGCCGCATGGTGAAAATGATGGATGCACTAATGGGAAAAGGTGAGAGGATTGGATAAAGTGATATTAAATGGGATGGAATTTTACGCCTATCACGGTGTCTATCCCGAAGAAAACCGGCTTGGACAACGGTTTAAAGTTGATGCAGAATTACAGTTGTCTTTAAAAAAAGCGGGAGAAACAGATGATTTAACTCAATCTGTAAACTATGCGGAAGTTTATACGATTTGTAAGGAGATCATGGAGAAACGGACTTTTCAATTAGTAGAAACGGTGGCGGAGACAATCGCTAAACAAATATTAGAAAAATTTCCGAATGTAAATGAATGCACCATTAAGGTGGTGAAACCCAATCCTCCCATCCCAGGCCATTACAATTATGTAGCGGTAGAGATTACTAGAGGCAGGGAAAATCATGAGTAATATTGCCTATTTGTCGCTTGGTTCAAATCTTGGCGATCGGATGCATTATTTGAAAAATGCCATTCAAGCATTGGATGGACATCCGAATATAAAAGTTCTGGCTGCTTCTTCCGTTTATGAAACCGATCCAGTCGGATATACTGATCAAGGAAAATTTTTGAATATGGCGGTCAAAATTGAAACCTCGCTTGTTGCTCAAGAATTGCTGGAAACTTGCCTAGAAATTGAAAAGTCGCTTGGACGAGTAAGAGAAATTAAGTGGGGGCCAAGAACGATTGATCTTGACATTCTGCTATATAATAATGAAAATATTGAAACAGATCGTCTTGTCATACCGCACCCACGAATGAACGAAAGATTGTTTGTACTTATTCCAATTTTAGAAATCGATCCTTTTTTAAAGATTCCGACAATCGATAAACCTTTAATTGACCTATTTGAACAAATTCCAAACAAAGAAGGGGTACGGTTATGGAAACAGATAAATGGGGAAGACGTATACGCGCTTTTCGGAAGCTAAAGGGATATACTCAAGAGGGATTGGCGAATGAATTGGGAATTTCCGTTTCCGTTTTAGGAGAGATTGAAAGAGGAAACCGCTTGCCGACAGAGGATTTTTTAAGGCAAGTGGCCGAATGTCTGCAAATTTCAATGGAAGAGCTTAACCCTTCCGACTAAATTAACGTAAAAGGGGATAGAGCATATGCTTAAGATAGGGAATATTGAAATGAAAAACTCAGTTGTTCTTGCGCCGATGGCTGGCGTTTGCAACTCGGCTTTTCGATTAACAGTGAAAGAGTTTGGTGCAGGGCTTGTTTATGCGGAAATGGTGAGCGACAAAGGAATTATTTTCAAAAATGAAAAAACAATGAACATGCTCTATATAGATGAACGCGAAAAGCCCCTCAGCTTGCAGATTTTTGGCGGAGAAAGAGAATCCCTTGTAGAAGCCGCCAAATTTGTTGATAAAAATACAAATGCGGATATTATTGATATCAATATGGGATGTCCTGTACCTAAAATTACGAAATGCGATGCTGGGGCAAAGTGGCTGCTCGACCCCAATAAAATTTATGAAATGGTAGCTGCTGTTGTAGATGCGGTGGAAAAGCCAGTGACCGTCAAGATGCGCATGGGTTGGGATGAGGAACATATCTATGCAGTAGAAAATGCTCAAGCAGTAGAACGCGCAGGCGGACAAGCGGTTGCGGTTCACGGAAGAACAAGAGCTCAAATGTATGAAGGCACGTCCAATTGGGATATTATCCGTGAAGTAAAACAAGCTGTCAGCATCCCTGTCATCGGAAATGGCGATGTAAAAACACCTCAGGATGCAAAAAGAATGCTTGAAAAAGTAGGATGCGATGGGGTCATGATTGGGAGAGCCGCACTAGGAAATCCTTGGATGGTTTATCGAACTGTTAAGTATCTCGAATCTGGAGAGTTAATTGAGGAACCCACTCCGCGAGAAAAGATTGATGTCTGCATCCTTCACATGGATCGTTTAATTGCTTTAAAAAATGAAGAAATTGCTGTTAGAGAAATGAGCAAACATGCGTCATGGTATTTAAAAGGTATTCGCGGCAACGCCAAAGTAAGAAATGCGATTAATTCCTGCACGACTCGAGATGAACTTGCCAATCTGCTGATTTCTTTTGTGGAAGAATTAGAAGAAAAACAATCTGTTCAAGCAGGGTGATTACGAAAGCTGCCAACTTATTGGCAGTTTTTTTGTAGGGAAGTTTTTCATAAACATTGCTATTTTGGACAAATAAATTATAAAATAATAGGGATGTCTATATAAAGAAGATTTTGCATAATCATAAATGTAAAAACGTTGGGCCCATTAATAAATAAATATCGAATGTAGGAGTGAAAAAAATGAGTCATGAAGATACACACGATCAATTTGCGGTAAGAAGAGAAAAATTAGAATCTCTTCGCAGTAAAGGAATCGACCCTTTTGGAAAACGCTTCGAGCGTACGCATTTATCTCAAGAAATAAGATCTGAATTTGAAGCTCTTGATAATGAAGAATTAGAGAAGAAAAACGTAAAGGTAGCAGTGGCCGGAAGAATTATGACAAAACGCGGCAAGGGGAAAGCAGGGTTTGCTCATATACAAGATTTGACTGGCCAAATTCAAATCTATGTACGCAAAGATGTTGTTGGAGACAACGAATACGATTTGTTCAAAACAGCGGATTTAGGAGACATCGTTGGCGTTACCGGCACGGTTTTTAAAACAAAAGTCGGTGAATTATCGATCAAAGTGGACTACTTTGAATGGTTAACCAAATCTCTTCGCCCGCTCCCTGATAAATTCCACGGATTAAAAGATGTAGAACAACGCTACCGTCAGCGCTATTTAGATTTAATCGTCAATCCTGAAAGCAAACAAACGTTTATCACAAGAAGCTTAATCATTCAATCGATGCGTCGGTACTTGGATGCTCATGGCTACCTTGAAGTGGAAACCCCTATGATGCATGCTATTGCCGGAGGAGCCGCTGCCCGTCCGTTTATTACTCATCATAACGCTTTGGACATGCCTTTATATATGCGCATTGCCATCGAGCTCCATTTAAAGCGTCTAATCGTCGGTGGCTTAGAAAAGGTATATGAAATTGGACGCGTATTTAGAAACGAAGGAATTTCAACGCGCCATAACCCTGAATTCACTATGATAGAGTTATATGAAGCTTATGCTGATTTTACGGATATTATGAAGCTTACAGAAAACTTAATCTCTCATATAGCGCAAGAGGTATTGGGAACTCAAGTGATTCAGTATGGGGAACACACCGTTGATCTTACCCCTGAGTGGAGACGTCTGCACATGGTCGATGCTATTAAGGAATATACCGGTGTCGACTTCTGGAAACAAATGAGCGATGAAGAGGCTCGTGCGTTGGCGAAAGAACATAATATTGAGATAACCGATAATATGAAATTCGGTCATATCGTAAATGAGTTTTTTGAACAACGAGTGGAAGAAAAACTCATTCAACCTACTTTTGTTTATGGTCATCCTGTAGAAATTTCTCCTCTGGCCAAGAAAAACAAAAAAGATCCGCGATTTACCGATCGCTTTGAATTGTTTATTGTTGGCCGCGAACACGCCAATGCGTTTTCGGAATTAAATGATCCAATTGATCAGCGCCAGCGTTTCGAAGCTCAGCTGAAAGAACGCGAACAAGGCAATGACGAAGCTCATATGATGGATGAAGATTTTGTGGAAGCTCTTGAATACGGAATGCCACCTACGGGCGGTTTAGGGATCGGCGTGGACCGCTTAGTGATGTTATTAACCAACTCACCATCCATTCGAGATGTGCTGCTTTTCCCATTAATGCGTCAAAGAGATTAAGAGGGACATGGCTTCTAAAACTGCTGCTTCCAGTAGTTTTAGAAGCCGCATTTTTTTATTAGGCTTTGTTAAATAACTGTGTTGATTTTCAATAAAAAACAAACAAACCTTCTATAACATAAGAAAAAACATTTGTTTGAAGGTTTTATAATGACGTTACGAGAATGAATAGCAGAAATTAAAAAATTGAATTCGGCACAACAACATCGTTTAAAAAAATTCTTTCTTAATTCTCTTGTGCCATTTTCAGCAAGTGAATCTGTTTTTCAGGAACTAACTGAACACAAAAATAAAGATGGCTATACTTGTGTACATTGTGGTTCTAAACAAGTTGTGCGTTTTGGTAAGTAAAGGTTAAACTTGGATTAAAAGTAATTGAACGCCAACGCTACCATTGTAAAGATTGTAGAAAAACTTTTAAAGATGTTTGTTACCTCAACCCCTCATTACCGCATTCATAAGCCTAGCAACCGGCCAGATTTCATAAATGTATGCTAGAAGGTTTTTCCCTTCGTCAATCATTAGTGCTATTCATTACGTTACCTTGTATTATTGGAGACATTCAGTATTGTTTGCATTAAAACAAAGGGATTTTGAATCATTTTCAGGGATTGTAGAGATGGTCTGAACTCCGAAAAAGGCAAAAGAAACATTGAGGGGCGTAAACTTCGCAAACGTGGAGGTTCTTCAATATTTCGTGGCATTGGCCTCGAACATGTTTGTGTTTTAATAGCAAGAGAACGCCAAAATGCCGCATATTCAGGCGTGCTTGGCAGAGGTCGAATTGTCAAAACTTAATTAGACAAGGCTATTGGTTTTAAATTATCATCAAACAACAATCTTTGTACAGATGATTAGAGAGCCCTTTCAGCATATGCTAAAATCAAAAGGCTGGAGCATTATCGTTTCAAGTCAGATGGAACAAAGAATAAAAGGTTGCATCATATTCAAAATGACAATAACTATCACAGCCGATTAAAAGGCTGGATGCAACGATTTAATAGTGTAGCAGCAAAATACCTCGACCATTATTTGAGTTGGTTTCAATTCTTATATTCAGTGGGAAATAAAAGTGACCATTATTCAATAAAGAAAATGACAGGGGAATGTTGTTTATTTACTGTTAATAAAACTTATCAATCTTTAAGAACGTACTAACAACCGAAAATGCAAAGGGGGGAATAGATACAATGAACAAAAAATTTGAAATATTAATGAAAGCAACACCTTTCCTAAGCGGTCTTTTTATCTTAGTCGGCTTGATTATGGCAATATTAAGTGTATTAGACCATAATGTACAAACATTTTGTTTATCATTATTCCTCATTTTGCAATCAGTGCTTACATTAACATATACAAAGTTATTTAAAAAAATTTGGCAGAAATAAGTCTTGTTTTTAAGTTGTGAAGATATTCACTGTTTACCTTACAAACCATTTCTCACTGGAACCCTGTTTTTTAAAGATTCCATTAAATTCTTAAATTATCAACATTATTCTTTAACAGAATCTTTTGTTAAAAAAGTACTTGCACATTTTCTACAAAGGTGATATATTTACTTTCGTTGTCGTTACAAATAACGCACGATTACAAAAAAGTCTCAAAAAAAGTATTGACGTTCTATCAAAAAAGTGATAATATGTGAAAGTCGCTGATTTGCGAACGAAATGAATGGATCCTTGAAAACTGAACA
>JADBKC010000120.1 GCA_014896555.1 Caryophanales bacterium
TAGAGCATCTGACTTTTAATCAGAGGGTCGGAGGTTCGAATCCTCCATGGCTCATTTTTATTTGCGGAAGTAGTTTAGTGGTAGAACACCACCTTCCCAAGGTGGGGGTCGCGGGTTCGAGTCCCGTCTTCCGCTCTATTACTCTATTTGTTAGAAGATGATGGGGCCTTAGCTCAGCTGGGAGAGTGCCTGCATCGCACGCAGGAGGTCAGCGGTTCGATCCCGCTAGGCTCCATTTTCATAATCGAAAGTTTGAGTTTTTGAGGCTGACTCAAAAGATCATTTTTTAATGACCTTTTGAGTCAGCCTCTTTTTTACTATGAATTTACTTTTTATGGATATTTGTATAGTAATGATAGGGGACGCTTGTTTCAGGCTGACTATTTATCCTCTCGCTTCCTGCTTTTGATTACGCCGATTTTTCCATTTTCTTAAATTATGGGCATTTCAAATAAGACCCAAGTCTACGGTACTTTTGACAGGCCTTTTATACGAAAACGCTGTATCTGGTTGTTGTGTTTGAATTCCCAAACATCGGTTCCACGTCAATTTTTGTTTATCTGTATTTTGTCTTTTCTACTTCAGATGCTAGCCGTTTTTGAACGTCTTTCCGCTGCTTTTGATTTTCTATCGACACCGTGATGCTTTTGGTCTCTTTCCCCTTAGCGCATGTCGATTAAAACGGGCATCCTACACAGTCGGTGCAGCGATACGTTCGTTTTTATGTAAATTTAAAAAATCTCATTCAATAAAAACGGCTATAGCAGCAGTTGCATTTATGACCGTTTTCATGAGAAAAGAATTTTTATAAGTTGGGACAGCAGCCTTCTGCAAATGAGGTTGCTGTTTTCACTTTAGACTTTGTAGCTTCATACAGATTAAGAAGTTGATCCAGTTTTACACTTAATGCAAGTACTTTATCATTTGCAAAAGAAGTTTTCATTGCCTGGGAAATCATTTCAACTCGGCAGTTTTCAATTTGAAGTAACAAGTCATGTTCAGTCATTGGCATTGTCTATCACCGCTTTTGCTGATTTTCACACCATTATCATACCCGTTTTCAAAAACATGTAAACTTAACTAGATGAATATTTGTTATGATGGAAGAGAAGATTTTTGAAACTTTATATCTCGTTGATTCGTATATATATTGCCGCAGGAGCGGAGGTACAAGTGAATGGATGTTTTTATTAAGAAAAAAATAAGCCAAGTACTTAAAGGCGATCAGAACGCATATGGAGAGATTGTGGAATTTTATAAAGATAAAGTGTATCAGCTTTGTTATCGGATGCTAGGAAATCGGCATGAGGCGGAAGATGCAGCACAGGAAGCATTTTTACGCGCTTATCTCAACATTCGGCGGTATGATGAAAATCGAAAATTTTCAACCTGGCTATATCGAATTACGACCAATCTTTGCATCGATCGGATAAGAAAGAAAAAACCGGACTACCATTTAGATGCTGCTCTCGAAGGATCGGAAAATGTCACGCTGTATTCGCAAATTGCTTCATCCAGCCACCTGCCTGAACAAGAAGTGGAACAGATGGAATTGCAAGAGTCGATTCAGCAAGCAATTTTAAAGCTTCCTGAAAAATACAGGGCGGTCATCATATTAAAATATGTGGAAGAATTATCTATAGAAGAAATCGCAGGAATATTGAATATGCCGGTTGGAACGGTAAAAACAAGATTGCATAGGGGCCGTGAAGCTCTTCGAAAGCATTTGCGCAAATTATAGCGGGGGGATGAGCTACAAGATGAACACAGACTGCCAAAAAGAAATGGCATGCTATATGCACCAGTATTTAGATGGTGAACTGCCGAAAGAAAAAGTTGTCCAACTAAAGGAACATTTAGAGCAATGCCAAGATTGCAATCAGCATTTTCAAGAATTGATACAATCTATTATGTTTGTAAGGGGTCTTTCCAATAGCATGAAAGCTCCTGAATATTTTACTGAAAATGTTTTGTCGCTGCTTCCAAAAGAAAAAAGAACGATCAAACTGCAGAGGTGGTTTCATCATCATCCAATTTTGACTGCTTGCGCTGTATTTTTTATGTTCATGATGGGGTCATTTGTGGCTTTATGGGAGCAAGATCAACAGTTTTCATTTACTAAACAGCCCAATCTAATAGTGAAAGGAAATACGGTCATTGTTCCGGAAGGGAAAACTGTGAATGGTGATGTTGTTGTTCGGAACGGAGACATCCGCATCGAAGGAGAAGTAGATGGGGATGTAACAGTCATTAATGGTGAAAAATATATGGCTTCCGCTGGAAAAGTGACTGGGAATATTCAAGAGATTCATCAGATGTTTGAATGGCTTTGGTTTCATATGAAAGAATTGGTAGCGCAATGAATACGTCCACCTCAAGCTCTTAAAATGATTCAAATGTTTCCATATCCCGTTATTTGATTTAAGTTCGATGTCTGAAGTATGATATAATAAATTCATTGGAAAGAGGCCCCTATACGGCTATTTTTCATTACATTATTGGAGGATGTAATATGCCGTTTTTAAGGAATTTTGATAATTTTTCAATACTGGATTATTTATCCAATATTATAGATATTTTGCTTGTTTGGTTTGTCATTTACAAAATCTTGACCCTTATACGTGGAACAAAAGCAGTTCAGCTATTGAAAGGAATTTTCGTCATCATCATTGTTCGAGGTTTCAGCGGCGTTCTTGGCTTACATACATTAAGCTGGATGATGGAACAGGCTTTGACATGGGGGTTTTTGGCCGTCATCATTATTTTTCAACCAGAGCTCAGGCGGGCACTGGAACAGCTGGGGCGGGGGAAATTCTTTTCGCGCCGTAGTTTAGCACAAGAAGATGAGGAGCAAATGCACCTCATTGAATCCATGTCCAAAGCAGTGAGCTATATGGCTAAGCGGAGAATTGGCGCGCTCATTTCCATAGAAAGGGAAACGGGGATGACCGATTATATTGAAACGGGGATCCCTTTAAATTCTAAAGTGTCTTCCGAATTATTGATTAATATTTTTATCCCTAATACGCCACTGCATGATGGGGCAGTCATTATCCAAAAAAATCAAATCGCAGCGGCTGCCTGTTACCTGCCTTTGTCTGAAAGTCCCTTTATCTCTAAAGAGTTAGGAACTAGGCATAGGGCAGCCCTTGGTATCAGCGAAGTGACCGATAGTTTAACCATCGTAGTATCAGAGGAGACAGGCTCCGTTTCGGTAACGAAAAATGGAGAGCTTCATCGAGATCTATCGCCAGAAGACTTCCATCAACTTTTGGAAAAAGAATTGCTCCTAGGAAAATCGAAAAATGGATCCTCGACTCTGTGGAGCTGGAGGGGAAAACGAAAAAATGGATAGATGGATAGAAAGCCCTTGGGTTTTGAGAATTTTGGCGTTATTTTTGGCAATATTATTATATATGTCTGTCAATATGGAAGAAGTGGATTTGAAGAAAAAAACAGAAAATATTCCTAATGAAAATATTGCGACGATAGAAGATGTGCCGGTTGACGTATATTATGATTCGGAAAATCTAGTGGTATCCGGAGTCCCGCAAACAGTAAGTGTTACGGTCGAGGGTCCAAAAAGCATTGTACAGTCCACTAAAGCGCTGAAGGACTTTAAAGTGTATGTGGATCTATCCAATGTCGGGCTAGGAACCCATGATGTTCCCATTAAATATGACAATATATCGAATCAATTAAAAGTGAAAATTGAACCTGCTTATGCAGAGGTTTCGATTCAGGAAAAAGTGACAAAGGAATTTAAAGTGGGAGCGGAAATCAGCGATGGTATGCTGGGAGACGGTTACCAAGTCGATAGTTTGTCTGTCAGTCCTAAAACAGTGGAGATCACCGGGGCTAAAGACGTGATTGACCAAATTGAGTATGTGAAAGCAACCCTTGATAGCAACGAGCTAATCGATGGTGAATTTACAGGAAAAGCAAGGGTACGTGTACTGGACGGCGAGTTGAATAAATTGGATGTAGCCGTTGATCCCGAAACGGTGGAAGTAACAGTCAAGGTGAAAAATCCAAATAAAAAAGTCCCTGTATCAGTGAATAAAACTGGCAGTCCTCCGGAAGGCGTGAGCATTAAGAATATCGATATTGATCCAAAAGAAGTGACCGTCTACGGCAAAGAATCGGCGTTGGATAAATTAAATAATGTGGAAATCAACATGGATTTAAGTAAAATAAAAGGGGATACGGTAAAAGAGGTTCCAATTCATTTGAAAGAGGGCTTGAATTATGTATCACCTCAAAAAGTAAAAGTTGTCGTTTCAGTGGAAAAAAAAACAAGCCGCTAGAGGGCGAGAACGGAAACGCGGAGATTACACCTGATGGCAATCAAACTCAAACAAATGACACAAATTCACCGAATCCCGTCATAACGAAAACAATTGCCGATATTCCGATCGAAACTCATGGGCTAAGCAATGATTATGTTCTTGATTCGATGTCTCTTTCAACAGTCAATGCGGAGGTGACTGGGAAAGAGAGCATCGTTGACAAAATAAGCAAAGGCGATTTTTCCCTGTATGTAGACCTTTCTGGTTTGGCGGAGGGAGAACATCGGCTGCCGATTAAAGGAGAGGGACCGAACAATACGGATTGGAAATTATCGGAGAATCAAGTAAACGTTCAATTATCGGCAAAAAAACGTTAATATACCTGGTTGGATAGTTCATAAAGGAGCGATGAAGATAATGGGTAAATACTTCGGTACGGATGGAGTTAGAGGGGTGGCTAATTCGGAGTTGACGCCTGAATTAGCTTTCAAATTGGGGCGTTTTGGCGGCTATGTGCTGACAAAAAACGCGAAACGGCCTAAAGTATTAATTGGGCGCGACACTCGTATTTCCGGCCACATGCTGGAAGGAGCGCTCGTAGCAGGCTTGTTATCGATTGGAGCGGAAGTAATGCGTTTAGGTGTTATCTCCACTCCAGGTGTTGCTTTCTTGACGAAAGTAATGGGAGCTCAAGCGGGGGTTATGATTTCCGCTTCTCATAATCCGGTGGCTGATAATGGCATCAAATTTTTTGGTCCGGACGGTTTTAAACTTTCCGATGACGAGGAATTGGAAATTGAAAAGCTTTTAGATACGAATGAAGACAATCTTCCTCGCCCGATTGGAAAAGAACTTGGCCAAGTAACCGATTATTTTGAGGGCGTGCAAAAATATATTCAGTATTTAAAACAAACAGTAGATGAAGACTTCGAAGGAATACATATTGCGCTGGATTGTGCCCACGGTGCAACCTCT
Organism: Caryophanales bacterium; assembly: GCA_014896555.1. Taxonomy (GTDB): domain Bacteria; phylum Bacillota; class Bacilli; order Bacillales; family DSM-4216; genus Bacillus_O. Next base: position 5,265 of record JADBKC010000120.1, read on the forward strand.
TCGCTGGCTACTCATTTGTTTGCAGATTTGGAAGCCGATCTTTCGACAATGGGAGCGTCGCCAAACGGATTAAATATCAATGACGGAGTAGGGTCCACTCATCCGGAAGCGCTGGCGCAATTCGTCAAAGAAAAAGGTGCGGATGTGGGATTGGCTTTTGACGGTGACGGCGATCGGCTTATTGCAGTGGATGAAAACGGCCAAATCGTCGATGGAGATCAAATCATGTATATTTGCGCAAAGTATTTGCAACAAGAAGGCCGTTTAAAGCAGTCGACCGTTGTGTCAACCGTTATGAGCAACCTTGGATTCCATAAAGGACTGGAAGAGTTGGGAATTAAGAGTGTAGAGACAGCTGTCGGCGACCGCTACGTTGTGGAAGAAATGAAGAAAAATAACTACAACCTAGGGGGCGAACAGTCCGGACATATCATTTTCCTTGATTATAATACGACGGGCGATGGTCTTTTGACCGGATTGCAGTTGGTGAATATTATGAAATTAACTAAAAAACCGTTATCCGAGTTAGCCGCGGAAATGAAAAAATTCCCTCAAAAACTTGTAAACGTCCGTGTTACCGATAAACATAAAGTCTTGGAAAATGAAAAGGTGAAAAGAGCGATTCAAGAAGCGGAAGAGGAGATGAACGGAAATGGCCGTATCCTTGTCCGGCCATCCGGAACGGAACCTCTTGTTCGAGTGATGGCAGAAGCTCCGACGGAAGAAGAATGTAATCGTTATGTTGAAAAAATCGCCAATGTGGTAAAAGAAGAAATGGGATTAGATTAATATAGACATGATATGCATAAGGAAACATTTTGATTCCTTATGCATATTTTTATAAAGAATGTATTTTTATACTGCAGCCTCTGATGTTTTTAGTTGACGAAATCAAAAAAAGTAGTGTATGATTATCGTGTTTTGAATAAGTTGGCAAAAAGGAAAGGGGGATCAAGGTTAAGTTCATTGATAATGATAGCGCCCGAACTAAGCCTTGAGCGGAGAAAACAGGCTTAGTTGACGAGGAGGAGGTTTATCGAGTTTTCGGCGGATGCCTCCCGGTTGAAACGCACAGCCGTGAATTCTCTTCTTAAAACATCAGGGCGACCTGGTGCACAAAGGAAGGGAAATGCGATTTCAAGATTTTGTCGGTTATGCACCGGCGAATGCTAAAAAAATCGAAAACGGAGATAAGGGGGCAGAAACGCCCCCGCGATTTCTTGCCCCCTTGTCTAAGGGAGGAAGATCACCATGTGCGGAATTGTTGGTTCTGTTGGTTATCAAGATGCGAAAGAAATTTTATTAAAAGGTCTAGAAAAACTCGAATATAGAGGCTATGATTCTGCTGGAATTGCTGTGAATAATGGCGAAGGCGTTCATGTGTTTAAAGAAAAAGGCCGTATTGCCGATCTTCGCAATAGTGTGGATTATAGTGTGAAAGCGAATATCGGAATTGGGCATACTCGCTGGGCTACACATGGAGTTCCAAGCAAAAGAAATGCCCATCCACATCAAAGTGCTTCAGGCCGTTTTACGATCGTTCATAACGGTGTAATTGAAAATTATGAAGAATTAAAACAACAATATTTGCAAGATGTTCCTTTGCAAAGCGATACGGATACGGAAGTCGTTGTTCAATTAATTGAACTGTTCGTCAACGAAGGAATGCAAGTGGAAGAAGCGATTCGAAAAACATTGAAACAAATTAAAGGTTCCTATGCAATTGCAGTGTTGGATGAACAAAATGCGGATACGATTTTTGTAGCGAAAAATAAAAGCCCGCTTCTTGTCGGTCTTGGTGAATCCTTTAATGTAGTCGCTTCTGATGCGATGGCAATGCTTCAAGTAACGAATCAGTTTGTGGAACTGATGGACCAAGAAATGGTCATTGTAACAAAGGATCGTGTGGTTATCAAAAACCTTGATGGGGAAGTAATCGAACGCACTCCATTTACGGCAGAACTGGATGCAAGCGATATTGAAAAAGGTACTTACCCTCATTATATGTTGAAAGAAATTGACGAACAGCCGCTAGTTATCCGCAAATTGATTCAGGCTTATCAAAACGAAAACGGGGAATTAGAAATTGATCCTAAAATCGTAGAAGCCTTGAATGAATCGGACCGTCTCTATATTATAGCGGCCGGTACGAGCTACCATGCTGGTCTTGTTGGAAAACAACTGATTGAAAAAATGGCAAAAATTCCTGTGGAAGTCCATGTTGCCAGCGAATTCAGCTACAATATGCCGCTTTTATCTGAAAAACCGATGTTTATTTTTATTTCTCAAAGCGGTGAAACAGCAGATAGCCGTGCCGTTTTAGTTGAAACGAAAAAAATGGGCTATCCGGCGTTGACGATTACAAACGTTCCAGGTTCGACATTGTCCCGGGAAGCTGACTATACGCTGCTTCTCCACGCTGGTCCGGAAATCGCCGTAGCATCGACAAAAGCGTATACAGCACAGATTGCTGTTCTTGCTATCTTGGCGAACGTAACAGCGAAAGCGCGCAATATTGCAGTTGATTTTGATCTAGTGAAAGAGCTGGGAATAGCGGCCAATGCAATGGAAATTCTTTGTGATGCCAAAGAAGAAATGGAACGAATTGCACGGGAATATTTGTCGGAAACGCGCAATTGCTTCTTTATCGGTCGTTCTTTAGATTATTTTGTCTGCTTGGAAGGCGCCTTAAAGTTAAAAGAAATTTCTTATATCCA
>JADBKC010000121.1 GCA_014896555.1 Caryophanales bacterium
GTTTTCACCAAGAATCATTCCTTGGTTATATAGCTTTTGGAACGGTTCTTTCGTTGGTACTACTCCGATGTCGTATAAGAATTTATGCCAGAACCGGGCATAAAGAAGATGGAGAACAGCGTGCTCCGCTCCGCCAATATAAATGTCAACAGGAAGCCATTCTTTTAACTTTTCAGGGTCAGCCAATGCATTTGGATTATGCGGATCAACATATCTTAAAAAGTACCAGCAGCTTCCAGCCCATTGAGGCATTGTGTTCGTTTCTCTGCGTCCTTTTTTGCCGGTTTTCGGATCCACTACATTAACCCATTCTTTGATATTGGCCAGAGGAGATTCGCCTGTTCCGCTTGGTTTGACTTCTTTTGTTTTTGGGAGCATAAGCGGCAATTCCTCTTCCGGAACTGGAGTCATCGTTCCATCTTCCCAATGGATGATCGGAATCGGTTCCCCCCAATAACGCTGGCGGCTAAACAGCCAGTCCCGCAGACGGTACGTTACTTTTTTGGAGCCGACCCCTTTTTCTTCCAACCATTCGATCATTTTGGCAATGGCTTCTTCTTTATTCAGTCCGTTCAGAAAATCGGAATTGACATGTACACCATCGCCGGTATAGGCTTCTTTGTTCACATCTCCGCCAGCAACTACTTCTTTAATAGGCAATCCAAATTTTTTAGCAAACTCGAAGTCCCTTTCGTCGTGGGCGGGGACAGCCATAATCGCTCCTGTTCCGTAGCTCATCAGTACATAATCGGCAATCCAAATCGGCATCTTTTCATTTGTAACAGGGTTGATCGCATAAGCGCCTGTAAAAACACCCGTTTTTTCTTTCGCTAAATCGGTGCGTTCCAAATCGCTTTTCGATTGAATTTGATCTAAATAGCGTTCAACCGCCGCTTTTTGTTCCGCTGTCGTAATTTTTTCTACTAACGGATGTTCAGGGGCCAAAACCGTATAAGTGGCTCCGAACAATGTATCCGGCCTTGTTGTGAAAACAGTGAACGTTTCATCATGGCCATCGATTTGAAAACGAACTTCTGCCCCTTCTGAGCGGCCGATCCAGTTTCTTTGCATTTCTTTAATACTTTCAGGCCAATCCAATTCTTCTAAATCTTCTAAAAGGCGATCAGCATAAGCTGTTATCTTTAATACCCATTGTTTCATTGGGCGGCGAACGACTGGATATCCGCCGCGTTCACTTTTGCCGTCGATTACTTCTTCGTTGGCTAGAACGGTGCCAAGAGCCGGACACCAGTTGACAGGAACTTCATCTATGTAAGCAAGACCTTTTTCATACAGCTTTAAAAAGATCCATTGCGTCCATTTATAATATTCGGGATCCGTCGTATTAATCTCTCTATCCCAATCATAGGAAAAACCCAGCGATTTGATTTGACGTTTAAAATTGGCAATGTTTTTTTCAGTGAATTCTGCAGGATCGTTGCCGGTATCAAGGGCATACTGTTCCGCTGGCAAACCAAAAGCATCCCAGCCCATTGGATGGAGGACATTGTACCCTTGCATCCGCTTCATTCGGGAAAGAATATCGGTTGCCGTATATCCTTCCGGGTGGCCAACATGAAGTCCGGCGCCGGATGGGTATGGAAACATGTCCAATGCGTAAAATTTTGGTTTTTCCGGATCTTCCGTTGTTCGGAACGTCTTATGTTCTTCCCAATATTTTTGCCATTTCGATTCGATTTTTTTATGGTCAAAACTCATGTAACTGATCTCCTCCTTTGCTTCCTGCGATATTTAGTTTGTCAAAACAGGGGAAATAGAAAAAAACTCTCGTCCCCCAATTTGGGACGAGAGATGCATTCGCTCCCGCGGTACCACCCACATTAGTGCACAAAGGCACTCAGCTCGATTCCTTAACGTGGAAGGTCGGCAAACGCTACTATGTCGTGTTCACGCCTGCAACTCTAAGGCGAGTTCATGGCGGCCCCGGTTGACTTGCACCCTCCGTCAACTCTCTAATCGTCGGGAGTTTATGCCACTACTGCTCCTTATCAACGTTTTTTGCCTATCATTAAGTATAAGACCATTTTAGACAAATTTAAACAAACTTTCAAGTCCGTTTCATATGAGAAAACAGGAAAACGAGCATCCCGACGCTGTTTTCTCCTATTGAAAATGAATGAATGCTCACATGCCGAAAATGAAATGCCCAACCAACCCGATTTCCAGAGCTAAACTTGGATTCTCCATTGATTTGCCTCTTGCAACTATTGAAAAACCATTGAATAAACAACAGAAGCAGTCCCAAAAAGATCTGTCCTTTTTGAGACTGCTTTCAAAAGACGTTATTGTTTTGATTTCACAGGTTGGCTGCTTGGGGCATTCTGTTTTTTTGTTTTTTCGATTGTGCTGTATTCATTCGCTATTTCATAATGCTCCGGATTCGTTCCATTTTTCGTTTTTTGTTCTGGATTTTGTCGTTTGGATCTTTTTTTCACATTTGCTCCTCCTAACGATCGTGGTTAAGCAAAATCATTTTGTTTTGCATATCCTGTATTTGCAGCCTTTTCCGGTGAAGCTGTTCCCTTTGTTGAGGATTGGCGCTGTTGTAAATCTGCAGCCATTTATTGTAAAGATTCTCTAGTTCTTGCATTGCTTCATGGTATTCGACATCATGATAATGCCCCTGCAAAGACCCCTCCTCATATTGTTCTTGAACTTTCAAGATTACATCTTCACAAGTCTGAAGAAAATGATCGACGGAGTCTCTCGTAGCCATTTTTTTGCCTCCTAAACAAATTGAAGTGGCTTTCATCCGCCTCCTGAATAGTTTTTTCTACATTTCCTCCTTTATAGTTGGTAAAGTTCGGTTGACGTTTTTTCCCGAAAGCGTGACTCAATCATTTCAACAAGCTGCATTCCCTTTTTAGACAGTCTTGTTCTATTGGAATGTATTCGCTCTTCATGATAAAATTTGAACGTTAGGAGGAATGCAAATGGAAAACCCTTTTCCATACAGCAACAATGACAAACGTTATCACACCTGGAATTATCATTTACGGCAGGTGTTTGGCCATAAAGTATTTAAAGTTGCCTTAGATGGCGGTTTTGATTGTCCAAATCGGGACGGCACCGTTGCATACGGCGGCTGTACATTTTGCAGCGCGGCTGGTTCTGGCGATTTTGCCGGTAACCGCGCCGACGATTTGGAAACGCAATTTCATAAAGTAAAGGAAAAAATGCATCAGAAATGGAAAGATGCAAAATACATGGCTTACTTTCAGGCGTTTACCAACACTCATGCACCCGTAGAAGTGTTAAGGGACAAATATGAAACAGTCTTAAAACAAGAAGGGGTAGTGGGATTGTCGATTGCCACACGGCCGGACTGTCTTCCCGATGATGTGGTGGACTATCTGGCAGAGCTAAATGAAAGAACGTACCTATGGGTGGAGCTGGGCTTGCAAACCGTCCATGAAAAAACCGCTCAATTGATTAATCGAGCGCACGATTTTGACTGTTATGTAGAAGGAGTAGAAAAACTTCGCCGGCACGGCATCAGAGTTTGTTCCCATATTATCAATGGTTTGCCTCTGGAAACGTATGATATGATGATGGAAACCGCTGAAGCTGTCGCCAAATTGGACGTTCAAGGGATTAAAATCCATCTTCTTCATTTATTAAAAGGAACACCGATGGTCAAACAATATGAAAAAGGAATGTTGAAATTTTTATCCTTTGATGAATATGTACAACTAGTGTGCGATCAATTAGAAATTCTGCCGCCTGAAATGATTATTCACCGTATTACAGGCGACGGTCCTATCGATTTAATGGTCGGTCCGATGTGGAGTGTCAACAAATGGGAAGTATTAAATGCCATTGACGATGAACTGAAGCGCCGGAATAGCTGGCAAGGGAAATTTTTCAAAAAAGCGAAAGTCCATTCATCATGAACAGCAGGTGAAATCAATGATATTAGAAGGAATTTTACCTTATGTGCGGACACTTTTGGAAAAAGCAGTGTCACAAGGCGATGCTGTCGTAGATGCCACTATGGGCAACGGGCATGATACCATATTCCTTGCCAATTTAGTGGGGGAAAAGGGGATTGTATTTGCCTTTGATATTCAATCAGAAGCGTTGAAAAAAACAAAAGAACGTTTAGACAAGCACCAACTAGCTGATCGAGTCGTCCTCTATCAAAGAGGGCATGAAGAACTGATCCGAACAATTCCTGGAAAATTTCACGGAAAAATTACCGGGGCGATTTTCAATCTCGGATATTTGCCTGGAAGCGACAAAACCATCGTCACCAAACCGGACACTACCAAAGAAGCAATCGAACAATTGCTCGAAATCATGTCACCTGGAGGCGTCATTGTGTTGGTTGTCTACCACGGCCATGAAGAAGGAAAAAGAGAAAAAGATGAACTTTGTTCTTTTGTCCGCAGCATTGATCAATCCATTGCCCACGTGCTGCTGTACCAATTTATAAACCAAATCAACGACCCGCCGTTTATCATTGCCTTGGAAAAAAGGAAATGACCATTCCAATTGAGATTAGAGATGATAAAGAAAAGTCAGCTGGTTTTTCATCCAGTTGTCTTTTCTTTTTCTATTCAGCTTGCTTTTACTTAAGCACTTCCTCTGCTATTAGTTCGTAGGAGCGCAATTTGTCTTCAAAGCTGTAAGTGATGGAAACCAACATAATTTCTTCTGTTTCATACTCTTCACTTAAACGCAAGAGTTGATCATGGATCTGTTTCGGATCACCGATCATCATCCGTTTTCGATTTTCCTGAACGATCTTTCTTTCCAATGAATCGTACGAATATTGAGCGGCTGTTTCCGGGCTTAGAGTCCCGTTAAGCATCGTTCCCCGCTCCAGCATCAGTAAAGTTAAATCTAGGCTAGAAGCAATTCGTTCCGCCTCTTCTTCTGTTTTTCCGCAAATAGCAAAAACCGCTACCATATTTTTAGGCTCGCATAAATACTTGGATGGTCGAAACTGACGGCGATACTCTTTTGTAAACTCTGGACCTCCCTCCCCATTGATAAATTGGGCAAATGTATAGGGAAGCCCTTTTTGAGCAGCCAATTCTGCGCTGGAAAGGCTGGAACCGAGCATCCAAACTTCAGGAACAGTCTGTGTTACAGGAGAAGCTTTCAATCCGTAATACGGATGACTTTCATCCAGCGAGTCGTATAGATAGGTGAGCAGTTCATCAATTAGTTCCGAATAACGGTCCACTTTGCGGTATTGGCCGTTGTTTAACGCCAGCGTGGCTCTCGGCATTCCACCGGGGGCACGTCCTATTCCTAAATCGATTCGTTTCGGATTCAGCGCTTCTAAAACACGAAAATTTTCCGCCACTTTAAACGGACTGTAATGAGTAAGCATCACACCTCCGGAACCTAACCGGATTTTTTCCGTTTTGGCTGCCAGATAGGAAATCAACACTTCTGGAGAGGATCCTGCCAGAGTGGTTGAATCATGGTGCTCAGAAACCCAAAAACGCTCATATCCCAATTTTTCTACATGCTGAGCCAATTTCACTGTATTGGAGAGCGCTTCTTCTGCCGACATTCCTTCTGAAATGGGCGACTGATCTAAAACACTTAATTTTAAAGCCACTTCATTACATCCCCTTGTTGAAAACTTTGGTTTGATTGTTTCATTATTCACTAAGAGCGGCCAAATGTCTAATAACTTGCTCTTAATTAATGTCACCAATACTTTTGAAACCATTCTATGGACGAAAACGGATGAAAAGCGGATCTTTTTTGTATCTTTTACTTCTAAACAGAAAGAAGAACATTATTTGGACACATGCTGACGGAATTTCCGATACACTCTGCCGTTATAATAGAAAAAGTAGCTCGTCGAGCCCCCAAAACGAATAATCTTCTTCGCTAAAGACTGAACATCTTTTTGTTGGTTGACTTTATCCTCCGATAAATAAATGCCAAGGAGCCCCCTTATGATCAATTGATGAAATTTTGAATGTGGCAAATGTTTCGTGCTGCTATCCGCTTTTTGAATAAAAAATTGAAGACGGGACAAGAGCTCTTCTTGACTATCATAATAAAAGCAAAAATTTAAATCTCCGCCTTTCCGGTCCTCTTCCTGATCAATAAAATAATCCAATAAAATATGAAGCCCTTGGACATACGGAAAATAGGCTTCTTGAATCTTGGCCGCATAATCCGGCTTGAAATCGTCTCTTAGTGCATAAGAAACTAGACAGAAAATGCCCAAAGTGGAGCCCGAACAAGCCGAAAACTCAAACCACTCCATTTTTGGAAGCTGATCTTTATAGTGAGAAAACCATTTTTTTAGTCGTTCTTCTCTTTCTTCCACACAAACATGCTTATGTATTTGGAGATCGCAATAATATCGGCAAAGTTCATGCAAGAAGGAAGATATGGCTGGAAAATGTTTTATTTTTTTCAATACGGACTGGCATGTGCCGACTAATTCACGTAAATAGCCGCCATCTTCCTGCTCGTTTCGAAATCGGTAATAAGAGCGAAAAGGAGCTCCTACTGTTAACGCATCGATCATCGATTCGTGAAGGGCAGCAAAATCTTTTGGATCGAGAGAGGTGCTGCGGTCGCACAAATTATCCAAATAATCGCTGATTGTCTGGTAAGCGACAATAAATTTAACAGCTTCTCCGATAGATTTGCCAGACAATAATGCTAAAATTGAGCCGCCTTCACAATGAAACGTTTTATATTCGATACTGGCAAGTGCCTGTCTTTTTAATTCATGATCAGGTATCATGTTCGCCTTTTTTTTCCACTTGTTTAACTCTTTATGAACAGTTGGAAATACTTTGCGATACGCCTGCCCCATTAAAGAAAATGGATGGGTGGGGATCGTCAATATTCTCACCTCTTTTAATCAACCACATAGCCAATGGAACGCAAGCAATTTTCGACAAAACTCTTCGTATACGCGAAAACTTCTTCTCTTTCCGGCTCATTAAAAATTTCATGGTACAGTTTTGGCCACTCTTTAAAATGCATTTCAGAAAGGGACAATTGTTGAAACCACTTTTTCACTTCAGACTTATCTACAATTTTATCATCTCCCGCTTGCATGACCAAAAGCGGAATATCAGGCATCTTCGAAATATCTGTGAACGCAAGCTTAACAGCCTGAATCATTTCTCTGTACCAGCGGACTGACACCTTTGTCACATACAGCGTATCGTTTAAATCCATTTCCCTCACTTCTTTATTCCTCGTCGCCATTTCAATGGATAATCCTGTTTCAAATTTAACGGAAGGCACTAGGGAATTTAAACCATACGAAAGAACATCAAGAATTTTAGGTGGAGTGTGAATGAGCCCTAAACAAGGCGAAGACAATATCACACCGGCTAGTTTGACTCGTTCTTCCTGCAATAGACGTATAGCAACAAGCCCTCCTAAACTATGCCCAAGCAGGAAAATAGGTAAGTGAAATTGATAGGCGGCCTGGAGCCACTCTTTCACGGCTAATATATATTCATCAAAACGGTCAATATGACCGCGCTTAGACCTGGATGTCGTTCCTTGCCCGGGCAAATCGCCCATTACGACATGAAAACCGGAATTTCTCCACATTTCAATGAGCCATCCATATCGGCCATGATGTTCAAAAGCACCGTGAACCATGACAATGACGCCCTTTCCTTGTCCATCCTCAGGATCCCATTTCCACATGTTGATCAACCTCGCTTTTTTACAGATCTAGAGGGTCCCTTTCGCCTCTGTTTCTCATTTTTTTCTGCTCTCGTGCCGTTAAATAGACCCGCACAAAACACTGCCACTTCGATTATTGGATCTAAAAAAAGAGTCTACTTCTTATCATTTTCATCCAATACTTTTGAGAAAGATTCTTTCCCTAGGTTCACATCATGTTGCAAAAAGAGATCATTGGCAAGAAGATACACACTACATTATACAAATCTTCCAAAATTCGATAGAATAAGA
>JADBKC010000122.1 GCA_014896555.1 Caryophanales bacterium
ATTAAAAAAGGGGTGGAGAAGATGAACATTGATCATATTGAAGCTTTTATATATGTCGTCCATTTTAACAGCATTCATAAAGCAGCGAACGCTTTGTTTTTATCACAGCCAACGGTTACGGCGCGGATCAAAGCATTGGAACGAGAATTGGATACAGAACTGTTTGAACGGGAGGGTAGAGGCATCAAGCTGACGGAAAAGGGGGAAATGTTTATTCCGTATGCTGAGCAGATTATCCGCACTTTTCAGCAAGGAAAAAACTATTGAAAAAAAGAGCGGATCAGGAAGAGGTAGTCATTGGGGCCAATATCATTACATCTCAATATTTTATCCCCATTGCACTGCCGCTTTGGAAAAAAGCACATCCGGAACTCTGGTTTAAATTTATTTCAGCGTCTAACGAGGTGCTAGTAGATAAGCTGCTACAAAAGCAGATTGATGTGGCGTTCATGAAAGAAGTGTCGCATCAAGCATTGCAGCATCAGCCGCTTCTTGACAATTCAATACGGCTTGTCGTAAAGCTGGGACATCCTTTTCAGTTTCAGTCAAAGTTATCCGCACAGCAATTGGCTCTTGAACCAATGGTCTTTTTTGAATGCGGAGCGTTCGACTGGAATCGTGTACACAAAATTTTTGAAGTGGCGAACCTGGAACCGCGAATTGAATTTCACGTGGATCATCTTGAAGTGGCAAAATCACTCATTCAAAGCGGCAACGGGTTCGGATTTCTGCCATATTTATGCGTTAAACATGAACTGGAAACAGGCCAGCTGGTGGAAGTCAATGTCGATCATTTGATGATGCTGAAACAGCATATTCATGGAACATATTATGGACCGGAGCCTCCTTTTTTATGGAATGACATTCTTTTGTCGATTGAACAATTTGAAAAGAATGCTGTTTCATCATTCTCTCGAACAAATTGATAAATTTTATTAATGAATCGCTTAAATCTTTCTATCGCTTGAAGTATTGCTTTTTCGCTATTTCCGGTGATAGGATAAATACCAACAAATAAAACAAATTAATCACATCTGTAAACTAAGAATAAAAACAGGAGGAAAATGGATATGAGTTATCAGCTTGGATTGTTAGATCAAAGCCCGATCCTTGAAGGCTCTTCAGCTGTTGACGCCTTGCAGCAAACCGTTCGCCTGGCCCAAAAAGCAGAAGAATGGGGTTACTCGCTCTTCTGGGTGTCGGAGCATCATCATTCGGAACAGGTAGCGGGGTCGTCTCCGGAAGTTTTAATGTCATATTTGCTTGCCCGAACGAAGTCGATTCGCATCGGATCAGGAGGAGTCATGCTTCAACATTATAGTCCTTTTAAAGTAGCGGAAAATTTTCATGTTTTGTCTACTCTTGCTCCCGGAAGAGTCGATCTTGGGATCGGGAAGGCTCCGGGCGGCCTGCCGTTATCGACAAAGGCGTTGCAGTTTGGCACCGTAAATGACGGACAAGATTTTGAAGAAAGGTTTCTTTTTTTGAAAAAATTAATTGAAAATTCAGTGGATGAAGATCATCCGCTCGCCGGTATTGAAGCCACACCCATACCGCCGGAAAAACCCGACCTTTTTTTACTCGGAGCCAGTCCCAAAAGCGCTCAGCTGGCAGCTGACCTTCAAGTCCCTTTTGTATTCGCCTTGTTTATTAATGGCGACGTAAAGGTGCTGGAAGAATCGGCGCACGTTTATCGCAACGGCTATCCGGACGGACGTTTTCTGCTATCCCTTGCAGTGGTCGCTGCCGATTCACAAAAAGAGGCCGAAGAACTGGCGAAAGATCAAAAAATGTATAAAGTCCATCTGCAAAGCGACCGTATTGTCACGGTTTCTACATTGGAACAAGCACATGCTTTCGGCAAACAAGCTGAGCAGTCTTATGAAGTGGAAGAACAAGCGAGCTATATCATTGCCGGAACCTCCGTCTATGTAAAAAAAGTCTTAAATAAATTCCATGCATCCTATCAAGTGGATGAATTTATTTTGCATTCCCCTGTTCAAAAGATAGAAGAAAGGATTCGGTCTTTTCAGCTGTTAAGTCCAAATGGTTCGAATGACAACTCTTTAACCGAAGAAGAGGGTGAAACTTATGTCTCATAAAAAACAGATTCAATTGGGGATTATGTTGCACGGCCCGGGAAGTCATATGAACGCCTGGAAAGATCCAAGTGTTCCAAAAGATTCCAGTGTTAACTTACAGTATTACAAGTCTATTACTCGACAAGCTGAAGAAGCCGGATTTTCTTTCGCTTTTGTTGCTGATGGACTATATATAAATGAAAAATCCATTCCTCATTTCTTGAATCGGTTTGAACCCATCACCATCTTATCTTCTCTCGCGTCAGTAACATCGAGAATAGGGCTGGTCGGTACGATATCAACCACTTACAGTGAGCCATTTACGGTTGCCCGCCAGTTAGCATCGCTGGATAAAATCAGCGAGGGGCGTGCTGGATGGAATGTTGTCACTTCTCCTTTAGAGGGATCTGCAAAGAACTACAATAAAGGTGAACATCCATCGCATTCTCTACGATATGAGATAGCGGCAGAATTTTTACAAGTAGTAAAAGGATTGTGGGATTCATGGGAAGACGATGCTTTTATACGAAATCGGCAAACCGGACAGTTTTTTGATCGAAATAAGGTTCATGTATTGAATCATAAAGGTCGTTTCTTTTCTGTCGAAGGACCGTTAAATATTGAACGTTCGAGTCAAGGGCAGCCCGTCATATTCCAAGCAGGTTCTTCTGAAGCCGGTAAAAATTTGGCTGCAAAAGAGGCGGATGCTGTTTTTACCAATGCAGAAACGCTCGAACAGGCCCAAGCTTTTTATAAGGATGTAAAACTGCGGGCAGAAGCAAACGGACGGAGCAGAGATGAGATTCTCATTTTCCCGGGGATTCATCCGATTGTCGGTGCAACTATAGAAGAAGCGGAAGAAAAATACGAAGCGATTCAAAACCTTGTGTCGATTGAAGAAGCCCTCGATTATTTAGGACGATACTTTGATCACTTCGATTTCAGTGTATTTCCGCTTGATGAGCCGTTCCCTGATATAGGCGATGTTGGGAAAAATAGCTTCCGGTCGACAACCGATCAAATTAAGCAAAATGCCCGCGAAAAGAACTTAACGCTTCGAGAAGTGGCCTTGCAAGTTACGACACCGAAAAGCGTTTTTTTCGGTACGTATGAGCAAGTAGCCGATCAATTGATTGCCTGGGTGGAAGGAAATGGAGCGGATGGATTTATTTTTGCCCCGCCTGTTCTCGGCAGCGGCTTAACCGATTTTATCCGTCACGTCATTCCGATTTTGGAAGAACGCAGCTACTACAGCAGGGAGTACAGAAGTGAAACATTAAGAGGAAACTTAGGACTGCCGTTTAAAGAAAATCGCTATGTAAACAAAAAAGAAAATCATTTTATTAACTAGGGAGGAACGATAAATGGGAGAGAAAGCATTATCAGTAGTGGTTTGGGCAAAAGAAGGATGTCGTTATTGTGAAGAAGTAAAACAATTTTTAGAAGAAAAAGGTATTTGTTATCAAACGGTGGATGTAACCAATCATGATGAACTCCGTGATATTTTAGAAATTAAATATGGTATCCGGCATGTACCAATTGTTGAAATCGGTCGTGGAGACGTGTACGAAGGTATCACGCAAATCGGGATCACAAATCTTGAAAAAGCATTGAGTACTCATTAGTAATCATATTTTTTAAAACCGACTAAATAAATTTGTTTAATGATGATTAATAAATGTGCGCCTGTCTTTGCGATAAAGCTTTATAAGCGTGCCGGCATATTCATGAGTACAATATAAATTTTTTTATATCAAACTAGCTTACTACAGTTGGCAATCTATTACTTTTTGATTGCTATTTGTTGAAAAAGGATGTGTGTTCTTTCATCAAGTGTTTTCCGTTTTTTACAACAAACGATACGAGAAAATGAGCTAACACTGCCCTTTTCGGCAAAAATTATTAAGAACCGATTGTGAGCAGAAATGGTGAGTGGAGGAAAGAGGATGAAGAAAAAGATCTGGTTTATTGTCACATTGCTATTTACATTTTTTCTGGGAGCTTGCTCGCCAAAAGAAGGAGCAGTTTCATCAACTGATGCCAATGCAGATTCGAGTTCCAAAGATACAAAAAAAGGGGTACAAACCATCATCGTTGGTACCGGAACACAGTTTCCTAATATATGCTTCCTTGATAAAAACGGAAAATTGACTGGATATGATGTAGAGCTCGTTCGTGAAATTGACAAAAAACTTCCTGAATATCAGTTTAAATTTAAAACGATGGAATTTTCTAATCTATTATTAAGTCTTGAAACAAGAAAAATTGATTTTATTGCCCATGAAATGGAAGTAAATAAAGAGAGGAAAGCCAAGTTCCTGTTTAACAAAGTTCCTTACAATGTTTTCCCTCTAAAAGTAGTGGTTCATAAAGATAATAACAATATTAAATCGATTAAAGATTTAAGAGGTAAAAAAGTCGTCGTAAGTGCCACAAGCAATGCGGCCGTTTTTCTAGAAAAATACAATAAAGATCATAATGCAGGCATTAATATAGTGTATTCTGGCCAGGGATCAGATGATACAGTCAAACAAATACGTACAGGAAGGGCAGATGCGACCATTTCAACACCATTTGCCGTTGATTTCTTGAACAAATCAGCTGATGCACAAGAAAAAGTAGTGGGCAATACCCTTTCCGACTCGAAAGTGTATTTCTTATTTAAAAAGGATGAAACGAAACTTCAAAAACGTGTTGATGAAGCTCTTCGAGAACTGAAGAAGGAAGGCGTTGTGAAAAAATTGAGCCAAAAATGGCTGGGAGCGGATTACTCAGTTGGGTTTTAATTTGAATGATGAAATAAAAGGAGGGATTTAAGGATTGGGTAAAGCATTTGACATTACATTAGTCGGTGATTTTATACCACAGCTTATTCAATATTTGGGTGTCACTCTTCAAATTTTAGCTGTTTCTATTGTACTCGGAATCATTATAGGAATCATAGCCGCTATCTTGCGGCTTTTCCGCATTCCAATTTTGTCGCAGCTGGAGGTCGTCTATGTTTCTTTTATTCGTGGCACACCGATATTAATTCAGCTATTTTTGATTTTTTACGGTATCCCTTCATTATTTCAATTAATCAATATCGATCTGTCAAAAGTGGATCCTTTATATTCTGTCATTGTTGCCTATGCATTCAATAATGGCGCCGTTTTTTCCGAAATATTTAGAGGAGCCGTGCAAGCCGTTGATTATGGACAAACGGAAGCTGCGTATTCTGTCGGAATGAGTGAGTCGCAAAATTTTTTCCGCATCATTGTTCCTCAAGCCGTTGGTATTGCATTCCCGAATATTGCCAACACCGTTATTAGTTCGCTGAAAGATACATCTTTAGCCTTTACGATCGGTGTGATGGATATGGTTGGTCGAGGAGAAACATTGATTGCTTCCACAACTCACGCACTGGAAGTATATATTTCACTTTCAGTTATTTATTACATTGTGGTTGTCCTTCTTGAAAAAATATTCCGTTGGTTTGAAAAACGGGTAAATCGACATAAGTCCGGGGAAGTTTCTTCGGTATAGCCAAAACGGTGGAAAGGAGGGATGGAATTGGTCATTGATATTCCTTTTATATGGACGGCATTGAAGGAAATTATTAAAGCACTTCCGCTAACTTTGATGCTGACAGTCATACCACTTATTGTTGGATTTTTCATTGGACTGGTTGTAGCTCTTATTCGCGTGTATGAAGTAAAGGGGTTGTCTGCTGTTGCAAATGGATATGTTTCGTTTTTACGAGGAACTCCAATTATTATGCATATAATGCTCATTTATTTTGGGCTGCCGATGCTCCTCCAAGCGGTAGCTCCGAAATTAGCCATTTCATCTATTCCCGTTAGTGTATTTGTGCTGACAGCTCTTTCATTAAGTGCCGGCGCCTACTTATCTGAAGTCATTCGCTCAGGCATTATTTCTATTCCGAAAGGCCAGGCTGAAGCAGCGTATTCAGTTGGTATGAGCACGTTTCAAATGATGGTTCGCATTATTCTTCCACAGGCTTTGTCGCAATCCATTCCTAATTTTACTAATATTTTTATCGGTTTTTTGCACACAACCTCTATTGCCTTTATAGTTTCAGAAAAAGAATTGACGGGAGCAGCAAAAATTGTTGCATCAAATAATTTAAAGTTCCTCGAAGCATACATCGCAGCGGGAATCATTTATTGGGTGGTTACAATTCTAGTTGAATGGATTTCATTGTTATTGGAGAAAAAAGCCACATCCTATGCTAGGGGAGGAGTTCGATGATTTATTTACACGGTATAAAAAAAGCATTTGGGAATCACGAAGTTTTAAAAGGGATAAATTTAACTATCGAAAAAGGAAAAGTCGTTACAATTCTAGGTCCAAGCGGTTCTGGGAAAACGACTCTGTTAAGGTGCATAAATTTTCTTGAAAAACCGGATGAAGGAATTGTTCAGGTAGGTGATGTAAAGGTTGAAGCAGCAAAAGCAAACAAAAAAGAAATTCTTTCATTAAGAAAACAATCAGCGATGGTTTTTCAACATTATAATTTATTCGCTCATAAAACAGTCCTTGGAAATGTAATGGAAGGACTGATTGTGGCTAAAAAAATGAATAAAAAGGAGGCGAGGGAGCGGAGCGAACAGGTGCTTAAAAAAGTCGGATTATTGGATAAATTAAATTTTTTCCAAGTCAACTTTCGGGAGGTCAGCAGCAACGTGTCGGCATTGCTCGTGCTCTTGCGTTAAATCCGGAAGTGATTCTTTTCGATGAACCGACTTCGGCGCTTGATCCCGAGCTTGTCGGAGAAGTGCTGGCTGTCATTAAAGATATTGCCGATGAAGGGATTACCATGCTTATTGTGACACATGAAATGAATTTCGCCCGCGATGTATCGGATCAAGTGTTGTTTATGGATGGCGGATTGATTATAGAAAAAGGCTCGCCCTATGAGATTTTTACAAAGCCGAAAGAAGAACGGACAAGAAAATTTTTAAAGCGGATTTCAGGGGAACCGTCTGTCAGCTGGCTTCAGGAAACAGCACATTAAATAAGAAGGGAAGGATTGTAAACGTGATCCATAATGTACAGATACGTGACATGTTGGTTGAGGAAAAAGAAGTAGTTCGTCAGCTTCTAATTGACAGCTATCGCCAATATGAGTCTGAATATCAAGATCCGGATGTTTGGGTCGAATATTTAGACCATATTGCGTTTTCTGTGGATAATCCGGATGTGGATCGGATTTTGGTGGCGAGAAGCGGGCAGGATATTCTCGGGACGCTGCAGCTGTTCGAGTCCTCGGAAAAGGCGTATGACCGGCCGGAATTGAACATCTTTTCTCCGATCGTACGGCTGTTGGCGGTTCATCCGAAGGCAAGAGGACGTGGAATTGCGCAAAAATTGTTGAAAGAGAGTATTCGATACGCGCAATCAAAAGGAGCGGCAAATTTGTATTTGCACTCAAGCGATAAAATGCAAAAGGCCATACAGTTGTATAAGTGGCTCGGGTTTAAACGAGATAAGTCAAAGGACTTTCAAAACCATGATATTTTAGTCAAGTGCTTTCGATTTGATATTAAAAAGGAGGCATCCGTTTATGAGTCCATCTAGTCTGGAAGACCGCTTAATTGCGATCCGACGCCATTTGCATCAATATCCGGAGTTGTCGAAAGAAGAGTTTGAAACAACAAAATCGATCGAGAAGTGGCTTCGTGAAGAGGATATTGACATCAGAGAAACTTCGCTAAAAACGGGTGTTTTTGCGGACATAAAAGGGAAAATACCCGGGCCTACGATTGCCGTACGCGCGGATATCGATGCACTTCCAATTGAAGAAAAGACAGGTTTGCCCTTTTCGTCCAAAATAAAAGGAAAAATGC
>JADBKC010000123.1 GCA_014896555.1 Caryophanales bacterium
GTCACGATCTGCGCGACTTCATTAAGAATGTGACTGGAAAAGATCACTGTAATCCTGTAAATAAGCACTTTATTTTCTCCAAAAAAGTTAAAAATTTTTCAAATTTCTCCAGCAAAAGCTCTGTACTCTGCCGAAATAATATGCTAAATTTTATGCATATTGAAAGCATATTGAAAGGGAGAGTATTTTTTATGATTATCGTACATGATTTTGGTTACGGTCTTAAAGAATATGCTTCACGAGGGAAAATGAATGAGTTTCCATTATTCGAAAAATGCCTCAATTGCCATGCGTTCGGGCAAATGCACCGTCACGGCTTCTACTTCCGGTATGCCATAACAAAAGAAGAAAGCAACCGGATTCCCATCTGTCGTCTAAAATGCTTAGCTTGTAAAAAGACATTTTCAATCCTCCCGGATTTTCTCATCCCCTATTTTCAACATACCACCCTTACCATCTTAGAGAGGCTCCAACAATTTTTAGTAGAGAAAAAGACAAGTGGAAGCCGCCAATTATTAGCCTTTCATCTGCGGCGTTATTTAAAAGGTTTGAAATGGGTACATAGTTTCTTTATCAATTTGGGGAATGTTTGGGGCTTCTCAAACAATATCAAAAATGAAGCCGTTACATATATCAAAAGAATTTTAGATCTTGGAGAGACACAGTTCTTTCGAAGATCGTGGGGGTATTTGTCTTCCTATTTTATGGCAAAATAATTCGGCAGGTAATTGGCCGGAAAATAATTATTGGGTTCCCCACATAACTTTTGCATGGATATTACTTGTCGACGATTGTAGAATAAAATCATGGATGACCGGTTGTCCTTTAAAATGAAGAAGGAGGATGATTTCATGACGGAAAAAGAGCGTGAGGCAGTTGCCCTATTTCGTTATGGGCTCATTGCCCCTCTTTTAAACGGACAAGTGAATGCAAAAGAATATCTTGAAGGATTGGAGGGAAAGGTCCATTCTGTTCCTTATTATGGCGAACGGAAAATTGCCATCAAAACGATAAAGGAATGGCTCTTAAACTATCGAAGACACGGATTTGATGGTTTGAAGCCAAAGCAGCGTGCAGACAGAGGAAACTCTCGCAGGCTATCGCCGGATGAACAAGATCACATTCTTGAACTAAGAAAAAAATTTCTCCATATGCCTGTTAGCGTGTTCTACGAACAGCTAATTGAGCTCGGAGAAATTTCACAAAACCAAATATCTTATTCTACTATAAATCGATTATTAAAAAAATTCAACCTTTCCGGCAAAATTTTTACTGCAACACCGGAAAGAAAGCGATTTGCCTATGATCAGGTGAATATGTTGTGGCAAGGGGATTTATCCCACGGGCCGTATGTTCCCATCAATGGAAAAATGAAAAAGACCTTTTTAATTGCCTATATTGATGATTGTTCACGCCTCGTTCCCTATACCCAATTCTTTTCGTCAGAAAAATTTGACGGATTGAGGATTGTGACAAAGGAAGCATTGATTAGGCGGGGTAAACCTAAAATGATTTATACCGATAACGGGAAAATCTATCGTTCTGAAACCTTGCAATATGCATGTGCCAAATTAGGAATCACATTAACACATACGCAGCCATTTGATCCCCGTGCGAAGGGGAAAATCGAAAGGTTCTTTAAAACCGTACAAACCCGTTTTTATCCCTTACTGCAAGCTCATCCGGTTCATTCATTGGAAGAATTGAATGAACGATTCTGGCGATGGTTAGAGGAAAATTATCACCGAAAGGTTCACGCTTCTTTAGATGGCAAAACACCTTTGGAAGTATTTCAATCTCAAATCGAACAAGTTACCTATTTAGAGGACCCCAAAATACTGGACAATATATTCTTAAAACGGGAACGAAGAAAAGTAAAATCAGACGGAACCATTACGTTAAATAAAAAACTGTATGAGGTACCCTCTCGTTTTATCGGACAGTCTATAGATGTCAGATTGGATGAAACAGGCGTATATATTTTTGAAAATGATCAAAAAGTAGCTGAAGCCAAACCGGTATCTTTTGCGGATAATGCCCATGTGAAACGGGTTCGCTCTCCTTTTTCAATAAATCCAGCGGATGACGGAAAGGAGGGCGAAGCACAACATGTATAAATCCTTTTACTCTTTAGCCAGCACCCCATTTTCAAAAGATATACAGCCGAAGGATGCGTTTCCTTCGGCAGACCATCTGGGGGCATTAAATGCCCTTGATTATTTGAGAACGTCAAGAGGAATCGGCTTAATCCTTGGGGAATCTGGGGCGGGAAAAACATTTACTTTACGATGTTTTTCAGAGTCTTTAAATCGTTCATTATACCATGTGGTATACTTTCCTTTATCAACAGGCGGGGTGATGGACTTTTATCGTGGAATCGCCTATGGCCTTGGGGAAGAACCGAAATACCGCAAAATTGATCTCTTTCGCCAAATTCAAGAAGGAATTGAACGTATGGCAAAAGAACGGAGAATAATACCAGTCTTTATCCTGGATGAAATGCATTTGGCAAAAGATGCATTTTTGCAGGATATCGCCCTGTTATTTAATTTTCAGATGGATTCTGTCAATCCGTTTATCCTGATTTTATCCGGTTTGCCACTTTTAAAAACACGGCTCGTATTAAATCATCACCGGCCATTATCCCAACGGATTATCATGAAATACGAGATTCAACCCTTATCAAGAGAAGAAATACCTGTTTATATTGACCACCATATGAAATTGGCAGGTGCAAAGCACACGATTTTCACGGAATCCGCAATGGAGGCCATTGCTTTAAGGTCTCAGGGATGGCCACGGATGATTAATAAATTAACGGTCAACAGCTTATTGTTTGGAGCCCAGATGAAAAAAGACCAAATAGATGAAGAAGTAGTTAAATTGGCGATAGAGGATATTGGCATATGAAGAGTGGAATTCTTGCTTATAACCATTTTGACCATGAATGGAGGGTGTGGATTGGGCAACGGGCTTATTGGGTAGACCAGGGCTACACGTTTGAAATAAGGATTCAAAACAAGTATTTTAAGGCCTATTTAGAAAAGGATAATGATTGGTACGTTACAATTGAAAAAGATATCATCTTCATTTTACATCCTTATGAAATGTACAAGGTACGAGTAAATTTAGAAGATTGTATAGCAGTGGATGCCCCGTTTTAGGGGTATTTTTTCATATACACTAGCTGGAACAATTTGAAAAAAATTTGCACGTTCCGAAATAAAATGAAAAAATGAGCATATTATTTCAGATTTTTTGCCAAAATAAAGTGAAAATGATAGTCTGGAATAATGTGCTCGTTTACAAGATTTCCTTCAAAATCTATTTTTCTATATTTCTACAAATATCGACATATATCGGAGAGTGACAGGCACCATACTTTTCTTCCGAGCAGAGGAGGTCTGATCCCAAAACCTTCATCCTGTATAGCCATTTCTTCTCGCGTTATCAATACAATCTGATTTATTAACGTATCCTTGAGAGGAACTGCCGACTATACGTCCATTTGATGCAGTTCTTCTCCATCTCCACAATTTATGTGAATCTTGATAAAACTCCCATTTATCTTTAGTATTCGACAAAAAAAACATATCTATTTCACCTCCTTGTCCTATTATGTATAATTCGAGAAAAAGGGCTAAATACCTACAAAAATCATTCGACGTTTGTCGACAAGCAAAAAGGGTTTTTTCCATAGAACATCGGCCTTCCCCAGCAAGACGAAAAGGTCGGCGTACACACTGCTCCCTTCTACAGCTTTAAAAGTGGTGACCATTTCGGGGCTGCATCGTTAAAGCCATCTGACCTCTAGAATTGCTCACCACACAGACTGTTCCGACCTCGTATTCTCTGAGTAATACAGGCCGCCGTGACTTTTACTTCCAAGCAGAGAACGTAGTTTGTTACCTCCCTACACATTGGATATGCTAGTCGTCCGAATCGGCAAATTGACAACAGGAGAACTTTCACTCCATAAGATTCTCGGCCTTGACGGCTGCTCCACCTTGCCCAGTCGCTCTAACGGACTCCCTAATCCTTTTTTCTTTATTGTAAAAAAAAGGAGGAAAAAGAAAAGCCCCGCAGAGATGTCTCTCCGCAGAACTTTCCTTCAAATCTACCAGTCTTTCGACAAATTTCGGGGAGTGACAGGCACCCTACCTTTTTCTACAAATTTCGACATGCTTCGGGGAGTGACAGGCACCCTACCCTAATTCGATGGCAATGTCATGATTGTAAGGAAGAATGGGAGCGGGAGTAGTGAAGGAGAAGTGCGTAAAGCTTGTCCTTTTTATCTTTTAAAAATAGAAAAAAGAAAAGCCCCGCAGAGATTTCTCTCCGCAGAGCTTTTCGACATATTTTGATAAGCTTCGGGCGGTGACAGGCACCTATCCTTTATGTTCTGGTCGCTTTACCATTTTAGCTTGAACAGGATTTAGGTGGATGTAGCGACTGACTTCGATCATTCCTTCTTTATCCTCAATCATTTTATCATAAAAACGTTTTTCAAATACGTGTCCAGTCAAACGGTAACGTGTGTTATAGTAGTTCGCATATCTCTTATTAATCAAGGCCATAATTTTTGAAATGGAAGCTTCTTGGGAACGCATTTGCAGGTGGAAATGATTGGTCATTCAGCAGTAAGAAACGAGTTCAAATGGAGTTTTTTCATGGAGCTGGTGAAGGATATGAAGAAAGGCTTTAAAGTCAGCGGCAGAGCGGAAAAGCGGATCACGGCGATTTCCCCGACAGACGATATGATAAAAGTAACTGGGCATCCAGATTCTTTTAGGACGAGGCATTAGCTCTCCCTCGCTTTCAATGGCTCTTTTTGTGGATTGGTTCGTCTTAACGTAATGGCTTTCCAGATGCTTTCATCCGTTATGTGTGTCTCTCCTACTAAATCGGAAATCGTTCTTGCAAGCCGTACAATTTTAATTTGAACACGATTGCTCCATTGTTTCTTGGATGAAATTTGGTGAATCATTTTTTGCTGATACTCTGTTAAAGGACTTGTTGCGGTTAATTGTTCAAAAGGAACTCTCGCATTACATATTTCAGCTTGATAGCGAACATATTGTCTTTCCCTTGCTTTTTTAACTCTCTGTCTGATTTCTAAAGATGCCTCTCTCGTTCCTGAAGACTGGTCCAAATTCACGGGCTTTAATGAGAGTAGAATATCCATCCGATCATAAACAGGTCCTGAAACACGGTTTCGATACGTTTGAATTTGTTTGGGTGTACATGTACAGTAGTGTGTGTTGGAACCAAGATACCCACAAGGACAAGGATTCATAGCACCGATAAGAATAAAAGAGGCTGGATAGGTGACGGTAGAGTGCGCGCGACTAATGGTCACTTTCCCAGTTTCAAGTGGCTGCCTTAACATATCTAACGTCTTTTTTGTAAATTCCGCCATTTCATCTAAGAACAGGACGCCATTATGTGCTAATGATATTTCACCGGGTTTTGGATAAGAACCTCCCCCAATAATCGCTACGGAAGAAGCAGAGTGGTGGGGATGTCTATAAGGAGCGATTTGTGGGGTCAGAAGCTTCTCTTGTGCAAGTTGATACAAGCTAATGACTTCTAATTGCGCTTTTTTTGTTAAAGGAGGAAAAATCGAAGGAAATGTTTCAGCAAGCAAGCTTTTTCCACATCCGGGAGGACCGCTCATTAACACATTATGACCACCAGCAGCCGCTATCTCCAACGCCTGTTTTGCTTGTTCATGACCAATAATATGGGAGAAGTCTTTTTGAAACTCATATGTGGACTCCGTTACTTCGAATTTTGGTTTGACTTCATGTAAAGGTAGGGTTACTTGTCCACTTAAATACTGCAATACATCGTTGATATGGTGAACAACAATGCACTCTATGCCTTCTAACATGTCAAGAGGGATAAGTGGATCATAAGGAAGAAAGACACGTTTGAATCCTAACCCTTTGGCCGCAATCAAAGCAGGAAGCATCCCTTCCACTTTCGCGACAGCGCCATCTAGAGACAATGCCCCAAGAAATGCAACATTTTGTGAAATTTCCTCTTTTATATGTTCCCTTTCCTTTAGTACCCCTATTGCCATTGCCAAATCAAATAACGGTCCATTTTTCTTTTGTTCAGATGGCGACAAGTTAACGACAATTTTTTGATCCGTCACATCACAATCTAACGTCCTTATGCTAGACAATACCCGTTCCTTCGACTCCTTTACTGAAGCATCCGGCAGACCAACGATCACCATTGATTCTGTTCCTTGTGAAATTTGCACTTCCACTTGAACACGATAGCCTTCTAACCCTTTCAGACCAATACTCGAAACTTTAACAGTCAAATAAATGACCTCCTTGTCTCTATAAAATTAAACATATATTAGGGAAAAAGAGAAAAATTGTTATTGTAGAGAAAAGAAAAAAGCGGGGCATTGCATCATAACTTCCTAATAAAAAAGCGGGGCATTGCATCATAACTTCCTAATTAGGTTACATGGGTGGATTTAGAAAATATATTGAAGAGGGTATATAAGAGGATATATTGAATGACTCTTTGAATGACTCTGCTATACTTTACTTTTCGACACAAATAGTAGAATTCCTTCAACTTTTTTTAAAAAATAGGACCCATTAAAAAAACAATGAACAATCATTCAACCCACTGGAGAGTACCGAACCATCAACAGAACATCCATAAACAAAATAAGAAAGCCAATTAATATCTCTAAAAAACTGACTCCCCTTTTCTTTAATTTATAGCAATCTTTCGACAAAAATCGGGGAGTGACAGGCACCTTTTCAAAAAAAAAGAAAAGCCCCGCGGAGATCTCTCCGCAGAGCCTTTCGACAAATCTCGGGGAGTGACAGGCACGCACTCCGTTATTTTACAGTTTTAACTACATTTAATTTAAGTTTGTTTCCTTGAGCATCAGCAGCCGTGGAAGCACCAGTTTTCAGCGTTCCAATTTTCACTGAAGTAATAGCTGAATTAGTTTTCAAGTTTACATTTCCTGCAGTTACTGTGGCACCCGAACCTATTTGAATGTCATCCGTAGAATTGTATGTTCCATCTCCATTGACATCAATATACAAAATATCATCAGAAGTACCAGCTTTTCCATCAATACCGTCAAATACTTTAGCTGTTACAGTAACTGCGTAATTTCCTGCATCCGCACCAACTGTTATAGGATTCACAGAATAAGCAGGTGCTCCAGCGCTAGAAAGTTCTTTGTTATTGATCGTTAATACCAAGTCTCCAACAACCGGAGCAGCTTGAAGCTTTTCAGAGAACGCTAGTGTCACAGAACCATCGTTATTTAAAGTTGCTGTGTCAAGTGTTGGAGATACATTGTCAACAACATAGACAGTCCCTTTATAAGAGTTCAACAATTCATTATTAAGAGATTTTACGTTTGCTACTGTAAATACAGCATTTGGATCTGTTTTCTCTATAGATTCAGAAGGCAATGTAATAGTAGCTATGTCTTGTGTCCCATTTAACACAATTTTAGTACCCTCTGGAAGTGGTTTTCCACATAGTGTATAGTTTGCTAAATCAGTGGCAGAATTGGCAACTGCTCCGCCTTTAACTGCTCTACCAAAATCAACAGTGATTACGTTATTTGCAGCATTAACAGTTGATAAATCAAATGTTGTAGCACCTGCACCAAAATCAATTGTGTAATTGAATGCATCTGATTTATTTCCGGCTTCAGATTGATCCGTTACTAAACCAGCTGGGAATGAAAATGCATATTTGCCAGATACTTTAGCTGATGTATTAGCTGTATATACTACTTTTTTATCGCCATCGGATACAGGCTGAGCTTTCAGTCCTCCTAATAGCGTACTACTTACGTCTACTCCATTTTCGTTAA
>JADBKC010000124.1 GCA_014896555.1 Caryophanales bacterium
TACCGGCTGGAATCGATGATGGACAACAACTGCGTGTAGCCGGTCAAGGAGAACCTGGGGTTAACGGGGGCCCTCCTGGAGATTTGTACATTGTATTCCATGTAAAGCCGCATGAGTTTTTCGAACGGGATGGAGACGATATTTACTGCGAAATGCCGCTTACCTTTGCCCAAGCAGCGTTAGGAGACGAGATAGAAGTTCCTACCCTACACGGAAAAGTGAAATTAAAAATTCCTGCCGGTACTCAAACAGGAACAAAATTCCGCCTGCGCGGGAAAGGGGCTCCGAATGTGCATGGCTACGGAGTTGGAGACCAGCATATCATTGTGAAAGTCATAACGCCGACGAAGCTCACTGATAAACAAAAACAATTATTGCGTGAATTTGCAGAGATTGGCGGCAGCATTCCAGATGAACAACACGAATCGTTGTTTGATAAAGTGAAAAGAGCAATTAAACGCGATTAATTAGAAACGGAGCAAAGCAAAACATGAAATGGTCGGAAATCAGTATCCATACAACAAACGAAGCAATTGAACCTATTTCAAACATCTTGCACGAAGCTGGGGCAAGCGGTGTTGTGATTGAAGATCCTTACGAGCTGACGAAAGAAAGGGAAGATCAATTCGGCGAAATTTATCAACTAAATCCTGATGATTATCCAGAAGAAGGGGTTGTTATTAAAGCTTATCTTCCCGTAAACAGTTTCCTTGGCGAAACGGTAGAAGAGATCAAGCAGGCAATCAACAATCTTGTCTTATTTGATATTGATATCGGTGAAAATAAGGTCACCATCAGCGAAGTGCATGAAGAAGAATGGGCGACGGCATGGAAAAAATATTACAATCCTGTCAAAGTATCCGAAAAATTCACGATTGTACCGACATGGGAGGAATACAAGCCTGTCTCGACCGATGAACTGATCATTGAATTAGATCCGGGAATGGCGTTTGGAACTGGCACCCATCCAACGACGGTTATGTGCTTGCAGGCGTTGGAGAAAATTGTCAAACCAGGCGATGTGGTGATTGATGTCGGAACTGGTTCAGGCGTATTGAGCATCGGTGCAGCTTTATTGGGAGCCGGAAAAGTGACCGCCTTTGATTTAGATGAGGTGGCCGTCCGGTCCGCGAGGCTGAATAGTAAATTAAATAAAGTCCAAGACGTGGTGACAGTACAGCAAAATAATTTATTGGATGGGGTCGCCGAACAAGCCGACGTTGTTGTAGCCAATATATTGGCCGAAGTGATTGTAAGGTTTGCAAAGGATGCTGCAAAGGTTGTCAAGCCAAGGGGATATTTTATTACTTCCGGCATTATTCAAAAGAAGCGTCAAGAAGTGACGGATGTCCTTACAAATTGCGGATTTAAGATAGAAGAAACGATGTTGATGGAAGACTGGGTGGCGATCATCGCCAAACGAATGTAGAGATTGGATGGTGACAGCGTGCAGCGCTACTTTATTCACGAACCAATAAAGGATGATCAGTCATTTCGAATAATAGGCGAAGATTTTCATCATTTGTCGCGGGTTATGAGAATGAAAGACGGAGACCATTTTTATGCTGTTTTTTCTAATCACCAAACAGCTTTGGCGGTTTTGGACGAAATTTCTAGCGACTATGCCAAGGCCTTAGTAGTAAAATGGGTCCATGATGAAAAGGAACTGCCGATCCAAGTAACGGTGGCCAGCGGATTGCCAAAAGGAGATAAACTAGAGCTGATTATACAAAAGGGAACAGAACTTGGAGCATCTTCGTTTTTGCCTTTTATAGCGGAGCGATCCATCGTAAAATGGGATGATAAGAAGATGCATAAAAAAGTACTCCGCTGGGAAAAAATCGCAAAAGAAGCGGCAGAACAATCTCAGAGAACCATCATTCCGGAAATATACGAGCCCGTTTCGATTGAAAAGTTATGTGAAATGGCTGGCCGCTATACTTGGAAATTATTTGCCTATGAAGAAGCAGCAAAAAAAGGCGAGCATCGGCAATTTTATGAAACATTGAAAAATGTCAAGCAAAAGGACACCCTGCTGCTCGCATTTGGGCCGGAAGGAGGCTTCTCTCAAGAAGAAGCGTCCTTATTATCTGAAAAAGGGTTTATTCCATGCGGTCTGGGGCCTAGAATATTACGGACGGAAACGGCTCCTCTTTATGCTTTATCTGCGATCTCCTATCATTTTGAATTAATGAGGTGATTTACATGCCGACAGTGGCATTCCATACATTAGGATGTAAAGTTAACCACTATGAAACAGAGGCCATTTGGCAGCTGTTTAAAGGTGCAGGATATGAACGGGTTGATTTTGATTCTATTTCGGATATTTATGTGATTAATACATGCACGGTGACCAATACAGGCGATAAAAAAAGCCGTCAAGTCATCCGGCGTGCCGTTCGAAAAAATCCTGACGCTGTGATTTGTGTCACGGGCTGCTATGCGCAAACATCGCCCGCGGAAGTTTTGGAAATTCCAGGAGTCGATATTGTCATCGGCACTCAAGACCGGACGAAAATTCTTGATTTTGTTGAAAAGTACCAAAAGGAACGGCAGCCAATCAACGCCGTCAAAAACATCATGAAAAACCGAGTGTTTGAAGAAATGGACGTTCCAGCCTTTACAGATCGCACAAGAGCTTCTTTAAAAATTCAAGAAGGCTGCAACAATTTTTGCACATTCTGCATCATTCCTTGGGCTAGGGGACTTATGCGTTCACGCGATCCGAAAGAAGTCATTCGCCAAGCGCAGCAGCTTGTCGATGCGGGATACAAAGAAATTGTTCTAACCGGAATTCATACGGGCGGTTATGGGACTGATATGAAAGACTACAACTTAGCGATGCTATTAAGAGACATGGAAGAACAAGTTCATGGATTGAAGCGCCTGCGTATTTCTTCGATAGAAGCAAGCCAGCTCACCGATGAAGTGATTGATGTGATCGACCGCTCCAATATCGTCGTTCGCCATTTACATATTCCTTTGCAATCGGGTTCTAACACTGTTTTGAAAAGAATGCGCCGCAAATATACGATGGAGTTCTTTGCAGAACGGTTAAATAGGCTCAGAGAAGCGCTTCCGGGATTAGCTGTCACGTCCGATGTAATCGTGGGCTTTCCGGGAGAAACAAAAGAAGAATTTATGGAAACCTATAACTTTGTAAAAGAACATAAATTCTCAGAGCTCCATGTATTTCCGTATTCTAAAAGAACGGGAACTCCGGCAGCCAGAATGGAAAATCAAATTGACGAAGAAGTCAAAAATGAACGGGTTCACCGTCTCATTACGCTTTCCGATCAATTGGCAAAAGAATACGCTTCTCAGTTCGAAGGAGAAGTGCTGGAAGTCATTCCAGAAGAACGTTTCAAAGAAGACCCTGATAGCGGGCTGTACGAAGGATATACCGATAATTACTTAAAAGTCGTGTTTCCTGCTTCAGAAGATATGGTAGGAAAGCTTGTCAAAGTAAAAATCACAAAAGCCGGCTATCCATACAACGAAGCACAGTTTGTCCGCGTCATTGATGATGATGTTCCTTCTGGAAAAGCTGCGCGTTTAGCGTAAAAGAAAGGAGAATGCACTAGAGGTATTCTCTTTTGCTTTTATACAAGTTCCATCGTATCCTGCCTTTGTTATACATGGACCGTCTCATTGTTCTGTTCTTTTTTGGGACGCGACAAGAAACTGTGCAAAAGCATGCCAATAACGACAAAACTGATTCCCAGCCAAGACAGGGAAGAAGGAAACGGAGCGGAAAATACGATTATTTCACCTTGATGAGCGGATAAGCATACGAAGCCATCATAACGGGGAAGATGGCACAGCAAGGCGTCGGCAGCTGAAATTCGAGCAGCGTGTTCGAATTGTATAAAAGCCACCCTAACAGAATCGGACGCTCCTTATCGTCTGCCTTTCTGAAAAAAAATGTTTTGTTTTTATCCGCGGAACAAACTTATGGTCTAAATTTGATCCATTTTGAACCATTTGGATAAATTGAATGCAACAAACTACTCGAAAAGGATTTTACTCCGTGCGTTTTGTCTATGTAACCAATTTTTTAGAAAAAAGAGATTGGAATCATTCAATACTGTTTTTCCAGCCATGAAATGGTGGCTGTAGAAACATTTTGTCTAAGGCATCCATTTCCTTGTGAGGAGAGAATTGTTGACCTAAAGACAAGCATATATTATAATGTCATAGTACATGTTATGGTCATAAACCAATATGTAATCGTACTGTGTTCGGAGGGAGGGGAAGAGAGATGTCAAAAACGATTGTTCGCAAAAATGAATCGCTTGAAGATGCTCTTCGTCGTTTTAAACGTCAAGTATCTAAAACGGGTACTTTACAAGAGTACAGAAAACGCGAATTTTATGAAAAGCCAAGCGTAAGACGCAAGAAAAAGTCTGAAGCGGCCAGAAAACGCAAGTATTAAGAGAGGGTGTAGTCATGAGTCTTCTCGAACGTTTAAATCACGACATGAAACAAGCGATGAAGAATAGGGAAAAAGAAAAGCTTTCTGTCATTCGCATGCTGAAAGCTGCTCTTCAAAATGAAGCGATCAAGCTTGGAAAAAGTGAGTTGGCAGAAGACGAAGAGTTGACAGTCCTTTCTCGCGAAGTAAAACAACGGAAAGACTCCCTCCAAGAATTTCAGAATGCAGGTCGTGAAGATCTTGTTGAGAAAATTCAAACTGAACTGACTTACGTGAGTGAATATATGCCTAAACCATTAACAGAAGATGAACTTGAGCAAATTGTTACGGAAACAATTGCTGAAGTGAATGCTTCTTCTAAAGCTGATTTGGGAAAAGTAATGAGCGCCGTAATGCCGAAAGTAAAAGGGAAGGCAGATGGCTCTCTTGTCAATAAGCTAGTTCAGAAACATTTATCGTAAATAAAAATAAGAGGCGGTATGGCCGCCTCTTATTTTTATAGATGAGTATTTAGAAATCGCTTTCATCGTTCGTTATGTACTTTTAAGGAAAAACTGTTCATTTTATTTTGAAAAATAATCAGAAAGTTTTTTATATTTCGAGCGTAAAAAAGATAATGGGGATTGTGAAAGTGGGTGCCTTCGGGAGAAAACCATTTTTTCTTTTTTTGTTTGTCGATACTGCCTACAGGAAGGAGGATGTGCAGCTGTTCAGACGAAAGCCCATCGAAAGCAATGAAAAAATGGGGGAGGTGTGTTTTTACTTCTGAAGATGGAATGCCGATCGCGTCGTCAAAGCTTTGATTGCTGCACGCCGGGTAAAAATTGAACGATCGTTTGAGAAAAAATAACTGAAAAAGGAAAGGAGAATCTCAATGGGAACGATACTGGTTCTTATCATTGTCATTGTCGGAACCTATCTATATAACATGTTCGTTAAAAAAGCGAAGACACCGCAAAAACAGTCAAGTCCCCGGAATAAAACTGGAAGAACGGCGGGAAAATCGCGTCCATTGTTGGCGAAAGAACTTGATCCTGATTTCGTTCATCGTTTGAAACGAAAGGAAGGGGCGGCAAGTCAAACTCCGGAAGCTAAAACAGCGTCTGAAATCAAAGCTGCAACATTAGAGAATCCTGTTACCATGAATCAAAATGAATGGGTTAAGGGAATAATCTTAGGGAAAGTCCTGGGTCCTTCTAGAGCAAAACGCAGCTACTTTTCCTAGAAAAGGAAATACCAAAAGAAGTGCTGAAACTTCCTTTTATTTCATACATATGAAATGAGAGGAGGTTCTTTTTTTATGGCAAAAAAGTGGCGGCAGCAAGTAAAAAGCTGGTTTGCTAAAACACTCGATCTACCCGAAGATGTCATGATGGACCTTCCAAGAATTACGATGATCGGACAAATTCATATATACGTGGAAAACCATCGAGGGCTGCTATCTTTTTCGGATCAGGAAGTTCGGCTGTTGCTGAAACAAGGACAGTTATTAATAAAAGGAAGTTCGTTTGTCATCAAAACGATTTTGCCAGAAGAAATTTTGCTGGAAGGTAGAGTGGAACAAGTCTTGTATTTGGAACAGTAGGGGGATAGGGATGAAAAACCAGTGGACGATGTTTTTGAAAGGAAAAGTATTGGTCAAAGCGGAGGGCCAAGGGACGGAACGATTCCTTAATCACTTGACAAGATCCAGCCTTTCTGTCTGGAATGTCAAAAAAATTGGGACAAAAACGGTAGTATTCTATATTCAATTGGAGGATCTTTCCAAATTCCGTAAAATTGCCCGCCATTTCGAAGGGAGAATTACGTTTCTCGAAGGAAGCGGCGGGCCGTTTATCGGAAAGAGGCTCATGAAAAACAGCGGCTTATTGGCAGGAGTGCTCTCATTTCTCATTTTATTGGTGGTGCTTTCCAATATGATATGGGGGATCAAAATAACGGGTGCAAGTCCGGAAATGGAACATGCTATACGGAAAGAATTAAAAAGCATGGGCATTCAAAAAGGAAAACTGCAATTTTTCATTGATGACGTCGATTCGATTCAACGCAAATTAACAAGTCGGGTAGAAGGGATTACATGGGTAGGTGTACATTTAAACGGGACAACCTATCATTTTCAAGTAGTTGAAAAAACGGAGCCGAAGAAAAACAAGACAACAGGTCCGCAACATTTAGTAGCGAAAAAGAAAGCGGTCATTGTCAAAATGTTTGTTGAGAAAGGGCAGCCTGTAGTGAAACGAAATCAGTTTGTCCAAAAAGGGCAATTGCTTGTTTCTGGTTTGATCGGAAACGAAGAACAACTAAAAGAAGTGGCTTCCAAGGGAAAGGTTTGGGGAGAAACATGGTATAAATCATCCGTTGAACTACCCCTTGAGACGACGTTTCAAGTTTTTACCGGCAAGGAAAATCGAAGCTATTTTTTGAAAATAGGAAAGTTTTCTTTTCCTGTCTGGGGATGGTGGAAGAAGGAAACATTTAAATTGGCGGCCTTGGAAGAAAGCAGCCGCCCTATTAAGTTTTTCCGATGGGACCTTCCGGCTGAATGGGGGCAATCGATCAAACGTGAATATAAAATCGTGGAACGCCGGTATACAGTGAATCAGGCGGTAAAAGAGGCGAACCAATTGGCAAGAAACGATTTGAGGAAGCATCTTCAGGCGGATGCACAGATTACAGGCGAAAAAATTTTGCATCAAAGAATAGAGAATGGTAAAGTTAGGATAACAGTATATTTCCAAGTGATTGAAGATATTGCAAAAGGACAACCAATCATTCAAGGAGATAAAGAGAATGGCAGAAAAAACCAAAAACCTGGAAATCAGCCTGGAAGACCCGAATGAGGCAGTAGCATTGTTCGGCATATCAGACAGCAATTTAAAAACACTGGAAGAAGAATTTCAAGTTTCTCTCGTCACAAGAGGCGAAACGATTTTGATTTCAGGGAAAGAGCAAGATGTCGAGCTTGTTCACAACATTTTGAGGCAGCTATTGAATGTCATGAGGAAAGGAATCCATATTAGCCAAAGGGATGTTGTGTACGCTGTACAAATGGCGAAGCAAGGGACAATCGATTACTTTGACGGCTTATACGACAAAGAGATTGCCAAAAATGCGAAAGGAAAATCGATTCGAGTCAAAACGATTGGCCAGCAGCATTATGTTTCAGCCATTCGAAAAAATGACCTTGTATTTGGAATAGGACCTGCTGGAACGGGAAAAACGTTTTTAGCGGTCGTGATGGCCGTGCATGCACTTAAAAATGGATTCGTGAAACGCATCATTTTAACAAGGCCGGCCGTTGAAGCAGGGGAAAGCCTTGGATTTTTGCCTGGGGATTTAAAAGAAAAAGTAGATCCTTATTTGCGCCCTCTTTATGACGCGCTACATGATGTATTAGGCGTTGAGCATACACAGCGCTTGATTGAGAGAG
>JADBKC010000125.1 GCA_014896555.1 Caryophanales bacterium
ATTTTCATATTTTTGGATAACATTTCATGGGATTCATGAGTGAAAAATTGAACGGAATTGTTTCTTTTTTCTTTTGCTCGATACATGGCAATATCCGCTTTTTTCACTAATGTTTCAATATCCTGTCCGTCTTGAGGGGAAAGGCTGACACCGAAGCTTGCACTAAAATGATAGGATTCTTTATGAAATAAAAACGGTTTTTTTAATAGTGCTTTCACCTTTCGAATGATGTCCATTACCTCGGTTAAGGATCTATTTTTGACGACAATCGTAAATTGATCGCCCTCAAAACGATAAACGTCGCCAACCCCTTTTAAATGGAGGGCTAGCCGCTTGGAAATCGATTTGAGAAAGTAATCACCTATCGAATGACCCAGCGTATCTGTAATATATTTAAAACGATCAATATCAAAGAAGATCAAGGCCATTTGGTCTACTTCCTTTTTCTTGTTTAACCAAGCGCTCACTTCTTCGATGAAGCAAAGACGATTTGGAAGGCCGGTCAGACTGTCGTGATAGGCGTTAAACAGTAATTGTTCCTCTAATTTTTTTAAGTCTGTTATATCTTGGCGTATGGAAATGTATTGATAAGGTTTCCCTTCTTCATTTAAAAAAGGTACAATAGTGGTTTTTACCCAGTAGTATGTCCCGTCTTTCGCTTTATTTTTAATATTGCCTGTCCAAATATCCCCGTTTCCAATGGTCTCCCACATATTTTTAAAAAAGCTTTTTGAATGGTATCCCGAATTAAGCATTCGGTGATCTTGTCCAATTAATTCTTCTAGGCTGTATTTCGAGATGTCGCAGAATTTCTGATTGGCATAAGTGATCTTTCCGGTATGATCTGTAATCGCAACAATAGCAGATTGATCTAACGCATATTTAATGTCTAATAATTCTTTGATGTTGTCGGGTGACGGATTTTGAAAAATTTTCACGTCATGATTAGTTGAATCCATAAAATCCCTCTCTAATTCATTAAATTTATTTTTTTCGACTTTGGAATGATTTTTTATTGGTTAAGTGAATTTTTATATTCTTTACCCCTTGTATCAAGGAGTTTCGTCGTAAAAAAAGAAGTACCTCCCCACGTCTTATATAATATCAATTGGTGAAAAAACCTAAGAAGACTGGAGGGATACTTTCCATGACGCCATTATACAACAATATAGTATATTTTGGCATTCAAGAAATGTGAAAGGCAATCTGTCCATGCATTTGATGTATGGAACGAATTTTTGCCGGCGTGTCAATTGAGCTGTGAACTGAATCTGTGATGATTTACCTAATTCTTTGAGTCTATGTTTTTTAAAATGAAAAGCTGAATTTAATCCTGAATCTTTTTTTAAAAATTTCCAATAGAAAAAATAGACAAAAGTTTGTTGATCCTTTATAATCCTTATGGGAAAAGTACGCCAAGAATAAAAATCACTCTCGAGAGTTGGTGATAAATGTTGTATAAATTTAAAGGAAGGATTGTGGCATCCTCTTTCGTTTTTCTTTTACTCTTATTCATTCGAATAGCCGTATGGATGAAAATAGGGCGAGTTCCTCATCTCATTCCAATCCCCGGCATCATCGCTTTAATCATTGCATGGTTGTTAGGAAGAAAATTGATGAAACCTTTTTCCTTTCCATGAAAGATCCTTTGACGGGATTAAATAATAGAAGATACGTTCATTTTATATTTCCGAAATTCATAAAAACAGCACAACGCAAAAAGAGAAAACTGGTTGTTTTTGTATATGATGTTGATGAATTTAAACAAATCAATGATCATTATGGTCATGAATACGGTGATCATATACTCCTATCGGCCTCAAAAGTTTTGGAGAGTGATATAACAAAGCATGATGTTATGGCCCGTTGGGGAGGAGATGAATTTCTCGGCCTTTCCCTTTTTTCTGACCTTCATGAAATCAAAGCAAGAATAGATTCCCTTCAGTCGAAACTCAAGGAACTGGCCAAAAGTTTTGAAAAAAAGATTTCTGTTTCTGTTGGATATGCCGTTTACGGGGAAGATGGAAATGACTTGCATGACTTGATAGAATCAGCGGATCAATACATGTACAGGAACAAAAAAGCCAGGAAAACAGTGTAAGTATATAAGGAGAGCTTGGCATATTTTGAAATCGTTAGGAAGAACAATATTTTGGACGGACTGCAACAGGCGAGAAAGAAGGGGGGCATTTGTGATTGCATGGTATGAGGTCGATAAGAAATCTAGGTGATCATTTACCTTTTATACAGTAGACGGAGAGCGATTTTAACTTCTATTTCTGTTTCAAGTTTGCAACGTTGATTGGTCAGTGGTGGCAAAGAAACATGTACGATTTGAAAGCCTATTTTGGTAATGCCTTGAGCTTAAAGGGGTATGTTGTGTTTGCTGCTTTGAAAAATCCCGATGCTGCAGTTTTTTTATCAGGAAGCTCTTGGTCAGCAATAAAATAAAATTGTATATTTATTATCAGTTTTGAAATTTAATTCCGTTGAGTATTTCACGAATAAAAGCCATAACAGCCTCTGGCAGAGACTGTTATGGCTTTTATTGGTCTGCCGGAAAGACAATGCCTGTTTGTTTCCGGGCTTTTTCTATAATTTCGATGGTTGTGAGCGAGTGATGATGCGAATTGATTTTCGATTGTTGTTTTCCGTTTTGAATTAATTCGATAAATTCTTTTGCTTCGTAGTACATAGGATGATGGTCTTGAGCTTCGGTAATATCTTCGATGCGGCCGTCGCGGTAGCGAATTTCTACTTTTTGCGGCGTATGGATCGCATCGATGATGATGCTTCCATCTTCTCCTTGAATTTCAGAAGGGATGTAGGAATTCGTGATTTTGGAGTACTGAACCACCGCATCCATTTCTCCATAACCCGAGAATGATGCTTCCTTCTCCATCCACTCCAGTTTCCAGTTTGACACTGTTGGCTTTTACATGAAGAGGTTTCCCGAATAAAACCACCATTGGATACATACAGTAAACGCCAAGGTCCATTAAAGATCCGTTGGAAAACGCAGGGTTAAAGGCATTTAACACCGTCCCTTGCTTATACGCGTCATAGCGCGATGAATATTGGCAATAGCTGGCGAAATAGCGGCGGACTTTTCCGATTTTATGTATATGTTTGCGAATGGCTTGGAAATTAGGGAGTAGTGTTGTTTTCATCGCTTCCATTAGGACGACATTGTTTTGTTGGGCTGCTTCGATCATAGCTTGCACTTCTTTTGTATTGGAGGCCATTGGTTTTTCGCATATAACGTGTTTGCCGTGGTTCATCAGCAAAATGGCTTGTTCGGCGTGAAAGGAATTAGGGCTTGCAATATAAACAGCATCAATTTCATCGCTTTTCGCCATTTCTTCTAAGTTGGTAAAGGTTTGTTCTGCTCCTACTTTTGCCGCAAATTCCTTCCCTTTATCTTCAGTCCGCGAATACACAGCCTTTAAAGAAAAAACCGGCACTTCTTTGGCCGCTTTAATAAATTCCTCAGTAATCCAGTTCGTTCCAATGATCGCAAATTTTATCATCATTAGTCACTCCTTCTTTGATGGAACAAGCTAAATGTATTTTACCATATTTAAG
This sequence comes from Caryophanales bacterium, assembly GCA_014896555.1. GTDB lineage: Bacteria > Bacillota > Bacilli > Bacillales > DSM-4216 > Bacillus_O. Next base: position 3,586 of record JADBKC010000125.1, read on the forward strand.
GGGCCAGACCCCCTTAGCGGATTAAACAATTTAAGGGGTCAGGCCCCTTTTATAGTTTAAAAGGGTAAAGTGAAGGGGATGTTGTTTATCTCCAAATGATTTTGACCCTATCCGGATGATCTCGGATAGGGCTTCTTTTAAAAAAATCGATCGCTTCTTTTCTTGAGTTCACACTTTTTGGTTGAATGATAATTTTTATGCATTTTTAAATTGGTCGAGGGATGCATTTAGTTCTTTGGCTAGTACATTTAACGATTTGGCTTCTTCTGCGACTTCGTTTATGGTTGTGTCTTGTTCATCGGTAATAGAAGCGACTTGCTGCATGCTGCTTGAAATTTGTTGGGCGATGCTGGCGATGTTGGACATGCTTTCTACCATTTCGCTCATTTTTTGTTCCATGATTTCAGATGCTGAAGAAACTGATTTTGTTTCAGAAGAACCTTGTTCCACGACGGATAATAGATCATCAAAAGATTGCTTTGTCGAATGAATCAAAGTTATTCCCTCTTTTAAAACGCTGGTGCTATTTGCAATAGCGTTTGTTACATTTACCGTATCGTTGCGGATGATTTCGGTTAATTGTTTAATTTCTTCTGAAGCTTGATTCGATTGTTCAGCTAGATTTTTTACTTCTTTTGCAACAACTGCGAATCCTTTTCCTTCCTCACCTGCTCGAGCAGCTTCGATGGCAGCGTTTAATGACAATAAATGTGTTTGAGAAGCGATCGTTTGAATGATTTTTACGAATTGATCGATATCCTTCGTTTTATTGTCCAGTGTATAAATTTTTTCTGCTGTTTCAAGAAACGTTGCTTGCACTTCTTGCAGCTTTTTCACTGTTTGATTGATGAATTGAAGTCCTACTTTCGATTTTTCATTCGCAATCATCGCCACGTTTTCGACTTTTTTTATCGCAGAGGCGACTTGCTTCACACGATTAGACGTTTCATGAATGGCCTCTGTGCTTTTTAACGAATATTGAGATTGGCTTTCCATTGCATCGGCGACTTCTTTCATCGCTTTTGTGACGATGTCTGATGTTGCTTTTGAATGATTGGAAGATTCTTTTAATTTACTGGAGGTCGATTCAATTTGCAATGTAGTATGATCGACTTGCTGGATGAGAAATTTTAAATTACTGACCATTTGATGAAATCCTTTAGATAGTGTCGTGATTTCTCGAGATACCGAATGAATATGTATATTTGTATCGAAATCTCCGCTGGCCACTTGGTCAAATGCTCGTTTTAGCAGCGTAATAGGCTTTACAATGGAGCGAATGGTCATAAAGCCGATAAAGCTGGCTACTAAAATCATCATGATTGTGAATCCCAACATTATTCTTTGCTGGTGGGTGATCGGCTTGATATAGTCTTGATCTTTAACGGCAATAACAAAAGTTGCATTATCTAGCTCGATTAACGGAGAAAAAGCCATTGTGTAGCCATGAAGATGCTCGATGCCTGTTCTTTGTTTCAAAATTTGATTGATTTCATTTTTGGTGAAGGGAATTCTTTCTTTTAGAGTTGTATCTGCTAATCCAATAATTTTTTTATCTTTTGTGATTTGAAATTGGATTGGAATTAAGTTTTGTTTATTAAACATTCTTTGATTGAGCTGCAGCGCATATCGCAGTTCTCGGTTAAATTCTTCTCTCGTAGTAGAGGCTTTTAACATCACAACTTTTTCCTTCATAACTTCTGCAGATAAAGATAGCTGCTGCTCCATTGATTGGATGGCTAGCTGTTTATTTTTTTCAACATTCACGTAGGCAATTAACAGAGATGATAAAGCGATTACTGTAATAATTGGTACAAGCAATATCGAGAGCAGGCGGAACTTTTTTTGATTTTTCTCTTTTCTCATTTTGATACCCCTATAAATGTCATATTTTACTATCATTGAAACAAACAAATGTTAAGATAATATAAAATTTTTTTAAAATATTAGTTAATTAAAGGGGCCTGACCCCATTTATGATTTAAATCAATAAAGAGATAAGGAGGTGAAGAAATAAAGCGATAAAGCGGTAATGCGATTATGTGTAAGATTATGCGAGATGGTTGATTGGTTTGGGGATGTTTCTTGTTAAATGGGGGCTGCATTTTATTTTTTAGGCGGGTTGGAAGGTGGATAAACTGCAGGTGCTTAAATAGGGCTTGTATGTAGAGTCGTCTTTGTTCAAAATGAGAGAGTGATCATAAGAAACAGGTGATCTTAATGAAAAGCAACATCTTAATGAAAAGCAAATGGTTTTGGTGGGGTTTCGTGCTTGTGTGGTGTGGGACCATTTTTTCTTTTAGCCAATCTTCTTTGTTTACAGGTGCCAATACGGCAAAAGTGATTCGTCATATCGTTCAGTATTTCGGATTAGAGGGTACGAACGACCACAGCGATAGTGTTTTCTCTTTTAATTTTATCATTCGCAAGTTTGCGCATCTTTCTGCCTTTGGCTTTTTGGCTTTTCTTGTGTGGAAAGCGATGTTTCCCAATAAGTTTTCTTATATAGGAGCATGGTGCTTTACCGTATTGTATGCTGCTTCGGATGAGTGGCATCAATCGTTTCGACCAGGACGAACGGCTTTGTTTTCCGATGTGCTGATTGACGCAGCTGGTGCATTCATGGTTTTATTGTTTGTCCGTTTTTATTTACGGAGAAAGCGTTATTGAAGGCATTCATAAGGGTTCTATTCATTCTTGTTGAGCAAAGTGAATGGAAATTAATAGGAGTAAAAAGGGAGACCGGTACTCATTGTATGGACTATTATTTCAAGAAAGCCATTTAGAAGAGGAATTATCATGACTTTGCTTGTTTTAAGTATTTTTTCTCGAAATGAAATTTAGAGAAATGAGTAATCTATATTTTACATAACAGTTTTTGTCCATTATGATGCTGAAAAAAAACTGGGGCAGCTTTACTCACTGTCTATTTGAAGATCACGTGTATACGTACCTTCTTTTTTATTCTAACAACCCGTCACTATAAGAACTAAAGATCATGATTGAAGGTGGCGGATGATTTTTTGTAAAATGGCAGATTTCTTCAAAAGATAATAGACAGTCAACACGCCGAACGAGTCAATAAGTAGATCGTACAAACGGCCATCTCGTCCGAAAAAGAGCTGCAATACTTCTGTGATGAAGGCAAAGGCTACTGAGAACAAGATAGACTGTTTATGGTTTTCCAGCCAGATATACAGAAGGACATCCATGATGGCAAAGCCAGTGAAATGCCCGAGCTTTATCCAAAACCAATCGGTGTGGATGAGTCGTATATCATAAAAGTTCAAGAATTGTAAAAAGTCAGGAGATGAATGCCATTCCAATTTGATTGTTTGATATTGCAGCAGCGCTTCCAAATTTTCGGTCCATGTATGGATACCTAAGAACAGTCCCCATAAGATGACCGCAAAAAATCGTAATGTTTTATGCCAGCGGTATTTTTCACCTTTTTTTAGATTTGGCATTTCTTTCACTGTCTTGTTCATTTGCTTTGCTCCTAGCGACTTGTTTTATTGCTCTATTTACCATATGAAAACTTTCTCTTTGAACGATGATAAATGATACTAGTTGGCGGTTTTTAGGTCAAGCCGTTAAGGAAAGAATTAGACCGCTTTTTTATCAAATGAAAGAGAACACTGTTAAGCCTTCACAATTTGAAAAGACTCCACTTTGTGTCCACCATGAACGTTGTAATTGTGGCTTCCTGCATTTGATATAAAGCCTTGTACAATATTCAAAAAGAGTAGAGTTTGTCAAAGTAAAGTAGGCTAAAAGAGAAGAAGGGGTTACGATATAATCTAGTGGTTCTATCATTTTTATGAGTGGCTGCTTTATCGTTTGCAATTTATTTTCTGAATATTCATAATTATAATCAGGAGGGGTTGAAATGACAAACCAGCATTCGAAAGTACGGGTTGCGGTTGTTCAAGCTGCTTCTGTGATCATGGATCGGAAGGCGACTACGGAAAAAGCGATTTCGTTGATTCAAGAGGCTGCGGAAAAAGGAGCGAATATCGTTGTGTTTCCGGAAGCCTTCATCCCAGCGTATCCAAGAGGACTAACTTTTGGAACGAGCGTTGGCGGCCGTTCACCAGAAGGACGAAAAGATTGGTTTCGTTATTGGGAAAATTCCGTACCTGTTCCAAGTGAAACGACGGAACTGCTAGGAGAAGCAGCTAGCAAGGCAGGAGTCTATCTTGTGATCGGTGTGATTGAAAGAGATCATGAGTTTAGTAAAGG
>JADBKC010000002.1 GCA_014896555.1 Caryophanales bacterium
AAAAAAGGGATGCCCCTGTGTCATTTTACTGACTTTTGGGACAGCCCCTCCTTTTTTCTTCGAGAAATATGATTATTTAAGGCCTTTTAATTGGTCGCCGATTACTTCTCCCAGCTGGAAGCCTTTCGATTCTTCCGGCAATTCAAAAGAATGATTTGTTACGACAGGTTCACTTTCCAATTCTTTTATGCTTAAAGAAAGACGTTTTTCTTTTTCATTTACATCTAAAACTTTTACTTCCACTTCTTGGCCTTCGCTTAAAACCTCATGCGGCGTGCCAATATGTTTATGGGAAATTTGCGAAATATGGACGAGGCCTTCTACTCCAGGGAAGACTTCCACAAAAGCGCCATAAGAAACAAGGCGTTTGACGGTTCCTTTTAAAACGGAGCCGATAGGTGCTTTTTCTGCAATATTTTCCCAAGGTCCTGGAATGGTTTCTTTAATGGATAACGAAATGCGTTCATTGTCTCTATCAACGGAGAGTACTTTGACTTTGACAGTCTCGCCTTCTTCCACCACGTCAGAAGGTTTTTCGACATGTTCGTGCGATAATTGCGAAATATGAACAAGACCGTCCACTCCACCAATATCGACAAACGCTCCAAAGTCCGTAAGTCTTTGTACTTTTCCTTCCAGTACATCGCCAGGCTGAATTTCATCTAAAAGCTTTTTCTTCGCTTTTTGTTTTTCTTCTTCCACCACTGCCCTATGGGAAAGAATCAGCCTATTTTTTTCTTCGTCCAACTCTACAATTTTGAAAGTCAGCGTTTTTCCTTTGTAGTCTTCAAAGTCTTCTACATAATAATCTTCTACCAGTGACGCTGGAACAAACCCGCGGACGCCTAAATCCACAACGAGGCCGCCTTTTACGACTTCTTTGACTTCCGCTTCAAATATTTCGCCGTTTTCAAAGCGCTTACGCATTAATTCCCAAGCCTTCTCTGCATCCACTTTCCGTTTAGAAAGCACAAATAAATCATCTTCTTCTTTCGTAATGACTAATTCAAGCGTATCTCCTACATTCACTGCATCCGATGCTTTTTCTATGTGTAAACTTGACAGCTCGCTAATAGGAATAATACCGTCTTTTTTGCTGTTTTCAATTTCTACTTGCACTTGTTTGTCTTCGACCTTTATAACTGTTCCTTTTACTTTGTCTCCCACATTCAACGGGGAAATTTCGAGACTATTCAGATCCTCTGTCATAAAGTACTCCTCCTTAATACGAGACTGCGAAAAAATGAAAAAAAACCTCTTTCTACTAACTTCTAACAAATGTTGTCATTTGTCAAGCATCACGTATTAACGATTTTCATTCAAAAGCTGCTGAATATGCGTCATAATCAGCTTTGTCGCCTCTTCAGGAGAAGCTTTTTTTTCCCGCAATTCCGACATATCAATCGGTTTCCCATAAATCACTTTTACTTTTTGAAATATTTTATATCGGCCAATGATGGCACAAGGTATCACTTGGGCATTTGTCCGCAAAGCAAAAAAACCGGCACCAGCAAGACCTTTGCCCAATTCGCCCGTCTTAGAGCGGGTTCCTTCTGGAAATAGGCCTAGAACCTTTCCTTCCTTTAACACTTTCAATCCCGTTCGCAACGCTTCTCGATCGTTTCCTCCTCTTTTTACAGGAAAAGCATTAAGCTTTTTAATAATGCCGCCAAGAATCGGTACAGAAAAAAGTTCAGATTTTGCCATGAAGGTAATAGGTCGTGGGCAAGTTACTCCTAGAATGGGAGGATCCATATTGTTGATATGGTTGGAACAAAGGAGAACTCCTCCTTGTTCAGGAAAGTGTTCCAGTCCTTTTACTTCCACTTTGAACGCCCTTTTTAAGATAGGAGATACGAGCCGTTTTGCAAATGTGTAAAACGTCACTTCGATCGAACCCTTTCTTTCACAAGCTCCATGATATGATCTACCACTTTCTCAATGGACAAGGAAGTCGTATCCAATTCGATTGCGTCATCCGCTTTTTTTAAAGGAGAAGCTTCTCTTTCTGAATCCATCTTATCGCGCAAAGCAATTTCTTTCATTAATTGGACGAGATCCGATTCAAATCCTTTTGCCAAATTTTCTCGGAGTCGTCTTTTTGCCCGTTCCTCAACAGTGGCCACTAAAAAAATCTTTACTTCGGCGTTTGGAAGCACATGGGTGCCAATGTCCCTTCCATCCATGACGATTCCGCCTTTTCGGGCTAATTCCCGCTGCCTTTCCACCATTTCTTTTCTGACTAATGGATGTTTGGATACAGTGGAGACATGTTTAGTCACTTCATGAGACCGTATTTCGTCCGTAACATCCATTCCGTCTAATAAGACGCGCTGCTCTCCATTCTTTTGGACAAGTTTGATATTAGTATTATTTAAAATCTTAGCCAATTCTTGTTCATCTTCTAGATCCGCTCTTAGACGGAGCGCCTTATATGTAAGAGCTCTGTACATCGCTCCCGTATCTATGTATAGGTATGATAACTTTCTAGCAACCAATTTCGCGACGGTGCTTTTTCCGGCAGCTGCCGGCCCATCAATTGCAATTTGAATCTCTTTCACCATATTTTCACCTTCTCACAATCAGTCAAGTCTATTTTATCATAACGATGTTATTTAGTATGAATTGAAAAAGATGTAAAGTCAAAGCCAAACATAACAAAGAATCAATCGAATCCCTTTTCTTAAAGCTGCTTTTCTTTTCACCCGCTAGATTTTAGAAACAGATCATCCCCAATTTTCCAAATTTCCAACAAAAGAATCTCCCGGTGCGAAGAGAAAAAAATGAATGCTTCGCTGGGAGATTCTTTTACTTTTAAGGCTAGAGGCTTTGATAGAATAAGGAGCGCTTCTCCAGCATGTATTCAATAATGGCTAGCTTCTTTTTCATTCGTTTCACAGCATAAACTAAAAAAGACTTTTTTTGTCCGTTCCTCCGAAATGCAGGGCGCGAACCATAACCCCTTTACGAAGGATCAAAAGATAGAAAGATAGGATGAAAAGCACTTTTGAAAGCCATTCATATGATTCCAGTTCGCACTCAATATGATTAGATCATAACTATTCGAGCAGCCCTTTTTTTCTTAATAATAACTGCCTTTCATAACAAAAGCGGAGCAAAAGCTGACGTTCAGAAGGAGTCATTTCGGCAAATTGAATATAAGCAGTGGAATTAGGGCCTTCATCCGAAACCCTGACGATTTCCCCTTTTAATTTTAAATAATGAAATTCCCCGGACTTGATAGGCAACACCACCAACATATTCAATTGTTCCTTCTGCTTCAATTCCAGATTTTTGGGGATTTTGATTGCGGCCCCCCCAGCGCTAATATCCTTTGTAATAGTGGTAAAAGCTTCTTCGCTCCCTTCTCTCGAAACCGAGACATCTACGGCTGTTTCTACCCGAACAAACCGACGCCTTTGAATCCGTATATATTTTTCCTCGCCCGGATCTTGTATGATCATCGTCGGGATTTCTCTTTTTTCTTTTCCAACTACCTTTGTCTGAAAAGTATAGACTGAATTTTTTTCCGTTACAAACGTTGCGTTAAACGCTGTTCCGTTCATAAAAAAACGAGATTTGTTTGTCTTTATATGGACTGGATAATCAACGTAAAGCACTTCGGGTCCTTTATCAACTACCCTGCATTTATAAAGTTCTTCATTTTCAGGTTCCTTTTCATTGATCGTCTTCAGTGTTAAAATTGTCCCGATTTCCAACATTCTATCACCTGTTTCCTTAAAAATCCATCTTTATTATGCCATGAAAAAGAGAAGGAATCTATAAGGAAATAAGAAATGTCAACTTTTACGACTGCCAAAGAAGATCTTGATTCCATCTATAGAACATCATTGTAAATGGGTTCGGCATTTTCTAATTTTTCCACTTTCTCTTCGTCCCCTGTTTTTGCATTAATATAAATGCGGTACGTATCATGATCAAGCGTTCCTAAAAATTCATAGCATAGCACTTCCTCATTCAAGTCGTTGGAAATGACGGCAAGACGGCTTTCCTCAATTTTCACATTGCTGTGAATTGCTTTTTTCGCCTTCTCCGCTGTCAGACTAGGCTTTGGAAGCTGACGCTCATGATGATGGTTCAAATAGTCGGAAGCAACTAGCCCCAATACCTCGCCATTATCAAGAGCCACTTTGATTTTCAATGCTTCCGGGTAAATCCTTACGCCATTTTTGTTGGAAACGAACGTGAATACCCCAATATGATCATATTGAGCACTATCCACTCCTTCTAGATTTTGAAAGTGATGTTTTTTTAAAAATCTTTGGGCCGTTAAATAGGCTTCATTTAAACTCAGTTTTTGATTGGCCACTTCTCTGTTCATCATATACCAAATCGGATAACCACCTTTTTTGGTTACATCCATGTTGCCTTCAGCTCCGTCGCTTTTAAAAGAAACACTATAAAATCCAAATTCCGAACCTTCCCCGTTTTTTGTTGCTTTCACATTCGTGATGTTTGAAGAAGGGGAAAACGATTTGGCAATCTGAACGGCCTCTTGTTTAGAAATTTCTTTTCCCGGAAGCTGATCGAACTGTGGCTTTTTCGCTCTTGCCGAAATAGAAGTCACGCCATTTACATCTTCTTCGCTATATCCCCCTACTTTTTTCTCAACGGTCTTAAAACCGTCAATAATTGTATTGTCCGAGGCTTCTTTTCCATTCGCAAGTGCCATTTCGACATCCATCCAGCGAAGATTATGTTTTAATACCATATGCTGGACTTGGCGCAGTTCATTTTGAATGTCGGCCGACTGTTTGTATAACTGTTTCAATTGACTGTACTCTTGCTCTGAAAGGGGCTGTTTATCCAAATCGCGGATCGCTGTTCGATAGCTGAAGTTTCCTATGTTGGAAAGAAATTCTTCCGTTTTGTTAAACGGAAGCAAAGAAAGCGGCAGCTGTCCAACATCAGTATGAGCTTCAGAAGTTAATCTCCACACATCCGCTAGAGCAGGTGATAACTGTTTCCGTGAATTCATGGCCAACGTGGCTCCAATTTTGTCGTGGAGCAGGTCTACTTGGTACGTTAAGTCATGAAAAGCTCGTTGATAATTATTTTCGGCATTGATCAACACAGCATTTTTTTCTTTATGCTCTTGGTACCCCCAAAGGGCAGTTCCGACAATTCCTAATGTCAGGATGACGACTAAGATGTATCTAATCATTTTTCCACCCCTTTACCTACAGAAAATATGTTTACCAATTTGCTTGATTTGTGGACGAGACCAAATCCATTTACTTGTAGCCGTTGCTGGATTAAAATAATAAATCGCCCCGTCGCTTGGATCCCAGCCATGAATCGCATCCAGTACAGCCCTTTTGGCTGTCTCATTTGGAGTCAACCATATTTGTCCGTCTGAAACTGCAGTGAAAGCTCCTGGTTCGAAAATGATACCGGAAATGGTTTTTGGAAAAGCTGGATGTTCAAGACGGTTTAAAATGACAGCGGCGACTGCTACTTGCCCTTCATAAGGCTCCCCTCTCGCCTCGCCGTACACCGCATTGGCCAGCAGTTGAATATCATTTTGAGAAAAACCGGGCGGAGTGTTGGCTGCAGTAGGCTTTATCTTGCCACGGCCACCATTTTTTGTTTGGGCAGTTCCCCCCCCGTAGTAAGTAAAATTTCTTCCTTTGTAAATTTGTTCTTTCACATAGCTTTCGTTATATTTGGACGCTTTTACAAGTTTTTGTTTCGTAGTCGCACCCACTAGCCCATCTACTGGCAGCCCAAATGCATTTTGAAAATTTCTTACCGCCCAATATGTCCCCCACCCGAAAACTCCATCAATTTTCCCGCGGTAATACCCTATATATTGAAGCCGTGCTTGAAGTTCGATCACATCATCTCCAAATGCTCCCCTTTGAATGACTTGATTGGAAAAAGCATTTCCTCTAAGATTTTGACAAGGGGAAAAAATAATGAAAGCCAAAATGATCACGACCCGGACCACTAAAAGGATCTTTCTCCGTCTTTTCATGCTGCAACCTCCAAACCTGCTTTAACATTAACTCTATTTTCGTTATCCTTGTTCATTCCAAACTTCTAACACCAAAATATAGAAATAAGCTCAGATCCTTCTGTATTCCATCACCAACGAAAACTATACCGCTTGTCTTTCACTCATTCTTGTCACTGATGTCTTCCTTAAAAACAGCCCCTAAAAAGACAAAAAAAAAAGAACGATACAATGTATCGTCTCAGATTGTAGACAAAAGGCATTTTGAATGTCCTATTCGGTTGACTTTTTCAATTTTTCAGCATTTTTATATTAGAATTTTCATTGATGGTTTGATTCTATAAACTTTTCATGAAGGTTTAAACATTGAACGATCATGAACGTTACCAATGTGCAACCATTGTCACTAGGATAAAGCTATTTTTATCCGCAGCTGCATGAAATGAATGGGCAAATTGCTTAGGTGCCTTATCATTTTGTATTTTTATTAAGCATTTCATCCAACTCATTTATATCTCTGTACCTTAATTATACAAAAAGACTGCCGGCTAATCCGCATTTTTCGGATTTGCCCAGTCTGAAACGAAAGGATGATCACTGCGTTTTTCTTTGCTCATTTTACACTTCAAAATGGATTTCATTTAATTTATTTTTTAATTGACTAAATACTTGAATAGAGATAGTGATATAGCAGGCGTTACAATAATGCGAGGGATTAAAAATGGATTATCTCCCGTCTTTGCATAACCTTCAGTAGTAGTAAATGCACTTTTGAATCCAAGTTCTTTTAAAATCTTAATAGTCCGATGATTGTATTGTCCAAATGGATAAGCAAAAGAATCGGCATTTAATATTTTTTGACTTAAAGCAATATCAGCTTTGACAACATTGTATGGCTTTGTGACGACATCGGATTGATTATGATTTATATTATGAAGATTATTTGTATGGCTTTGATATTCAAAAATGTCTTTCATTTGATTCATTTCCTGATAAGATAAAAAACTTTCTTTGTTTGGATTCCAAGGCTTTGATATTTTAGATATTCTAGCAGTAATTATAAACTCTGTAGCCTTTAAGTGATATTTTTTTAAAACAGGGTAAGCATAACGATAAACAGATTGTATCCCATCATCAAAGGTTATTAACACAGTTTTCCTAGGTAAAATCATCTTGCCGTTTAAATAGTTTGCTAAATCCCCTGTAGTAATTGAAGTAAAATGTTGTTGGTACAAATAACTCATTTGTTTATTAAATGACTCCGGCGTGATAGTCCCAGCTGAATGTCGAAACAATTTATTCTCACTTTTTTCTAAAAGATGATGATACGTTAATACAGGAATACCGTCATCCAATTTGACACTCGTGCGTTTTACATACCCAATTTTTCCAGCGATATCCATTGTTAACCATTTTTTATTATAAACGGACATAGGATAACGCTCATCTTTTGGCAACGATGCTATTTGTACTAACGGTCCCGTGTAATGGCCGTAAACAGGTGTGTTATTTGTTGTAATATAGTATTTTAATATAGAATTTCTATTAAGATCATCTTTTAAATGTTGTGAGGGTTTGGTTAATAATACGACATCTTTTTTGGAAATGAAGCCATAATTATTGCCAACTCTAATCTCATACCAATTATGATCATAAAAATCTTTTGAATTGATTTCTTGTCCTTTCGTTAGAGTTGCCATCACAATTAATTTTCCATCCAAAGATTCGTAAATTGGAACATTATTTTTATTGGTTTTTAAAAATTGGTTTACGTTTAAATTTTTTACCACAATGGCTTTAGGTTCTTTTTTCTTTAAACTGCTGATTTGGACAAATTGTTTAAGTTCTTTATAACTGAGTATGACCAATCCAAAAACAATGATAACTGAAACAAGTAGCGCTACTTTCTTTTTCATATTTGTTCACCCTTGTTGTTTTGATGTTACATCGTTTTTTCAGTAAAACTTAGTTTATAATGTAAAATGATTATTTCAATTACTATGATATGAATCTTTCATAATAAATATCATAGTATTTATTTGTTCCAATCATCCACTCGGGCTTTTAAGGCTTGTGGACAACCATAATCGGACTGGTATCAAGTGTATTCAATTATTATTCTCTTTCTAAACTTTCCTAAATAAACGCAACCGTTAGCCACCTGCTCTTCATACTAGAAGAGTCTTATTTATCCTGCTGCACTTCACCTAAAATGGTAGTCTATTTTGACAACAGACCTTTTTTATAATGTTCCGTCACAATGCGAGCATCTTTTACTTTTTTCAGACCGAGCCACCATAAAAACAGCATGAACGGTATGATGACGTACATCCATGTCTCTTTTAAAAACAAAATATAATCATAAAGCCCGTGAAGAACGAAAGGCAAAAATAATGAGAGGAACAGACCTGTTCGTTTTTTCCCACGGGGAGAAAATTTCGATTTCCCCAAATAATAGCCCATTATGACCCCAAAAAGTGCATGGCTAGAAACCGGGAGCAATGCTCTCGCAAAGGCAAACTCCACTCCGTTTGCGACCAAATATAAAATATTTTCTACAGTGGCAAACCCTAACGACACACTCGTTGCATACACAATGCCATCATATGGTTCATCAAACTCTGCATGCCCGTATATGGCATAAAATAAAATTAGCCACTTGAAGAATTCTTCAATCATTCCCGATGAGAAAAAAGCTTGCAAAATAGCGGAATGAACCAGCCCTTCCGTGGAAAACACATATTGAATAAACATAATGGGCAAGGTCAAGAAACCACCGTAAATAAACATTTTCAATACCATCAGTAAAGGTTCTGTTTCATACTGGTCTTTTAAATAAAAATAACAGAGGAGCGCTAAGCCAGGAGCAATCCCGGCGGATAATACAGCAAGCATACATGGTCCTCATTTCTATCAGTTTAGTTTCATGTTAAATTTATCATGTAATGAAAAGAAATGAAATGATTTTCTATTTGAAAAACGTTTCAATAGGAGGTTTTTCGGTTGAAAAAAACGATATTAGTCATTCATACAGGAGGAACCATATCCATGCAAGAAGATAAAAAGACAGGAAATGTTCTTCCACGGCAAAAAAATCCGTTGACAGAAGCAGATAAAATATTGAACCAATATGCCAATATTATCACCGAAGAACCGTTTCAGCTTCCATCCCCACATATTACAACCAAAGAGATGTATGAACTGAAACGCTTGATTGAAGAGAAGCTGAAAGAACATTCGATGATTGAAGGGATTGTGATCACCCACGGAACTGATACGCTGGAAGAAACGGCCTATTTTCTTGATCTTACCGTTCAAACTTCTATTCCCATTGTATTCACCGGAGCCATGCGCTCGAGCAATGAAATCGGGGCAGACGGACTATATAATCTGATTTCTTCCATTAAAGTGGCATCGTGCGAGGAGGCAAAAGACAAAGGAGTGCTAGTCGTCCTAAATGATGAGATTCATGCCGCCAAAAACGTTACCAAAACTCACGCAAGCAATGTTTCAACTTTTCAAAGTCCTCAATATGGTCCGATCGGCATTGTCACGAAAAGAGCGGTTCTTTTTCATCATACGCCCGTCTCCAGGGAACATTATCCTATTTTGGACATTTCTCCGAAAATCGGATTACTTAAAATTCATTCCGGCATGGATTCGAGTTTGTTTTATGCATTAAAAGACTTAAATTATGATGGCGTAGTCATCGAAGCGCTAGGCCAAGGAAATGTCCCTCCTGCTGCCGTTCCCGGAATTAAAAGCCTTGTGGAAGCGGGAATTCCGGTTGTTCTCGTTTCTAGATGCTTCAATGGAATTGCTGAGGATGTGTATGCCTATGAAGGTGGAGGGAAACAATTAAAAGATTTGGGCGTTATTTTCTCAAATGGTCTGAACGGCCAAAAAGCTAGGATCAAATTGCTGATCGCTTTGTCCATGACGAAAGATTTTCAAAAAATCGAAAAAATGTTTCAGTTGTAGCCAATGGGTCAAGCAAATCTAGCGAAGAGAGAATTCATTGAATAGGTTTGAATTCGCAGCAAATACTATGTATGCACTACACCATTAAAGGAGGAATTGTCATGAAAGTGCGTGATATCATGTCGTCCAATATTGAAAGCTGCTCAAGCCAAGATTCCTTGCAAACAGTGGCCTCTAAAATGAAACAATTGAATATCGGTGCCCTTCCAGTCGTAGAAAACGGACAAGTAACTGGAATGATTACGGACCGCGATGTAACGATCCGCGCGGTAGCTGATGACAATGCCAACAAAAATGTAGGGCAAGTCATGACCCATAACGTCGTTTCGGTAAGTCCCGACGCCTCTGTTGAAGAAGCGGCTCAATTAATGGCACAGCACCAAGTCCGCCGTCTACCAGTCGTAGAAAACGGCCAAATTGTCGGCATGGTAGCTCTTGGAGACTTATCCGTCAGCGAAAGATCAAATGAAAAAGCTGGAGAAGCGCTCAGCCAAATTTCTCAGCAAAATTTACAATAACTTCAAACAGACTGACTTTGGGGTTCCCATAAAGGGAGCCCCCTGTTTGTGTGAAATAGCCATTCCATTTTGAACAATGATCTGATTGAATTGTTTATCCACCATTCATTCGTCTTGAACGTTGATAGTTTTTGGTATAGAGATTCGATCTTAAACAGTTGCTAAGACGGATCTTTCCGTAGATATCTGAGCTTTCTTAAAGGATGGTGTCTCTTCAATCCCTTTTCTAATCCATAAACCGAAAATCACTAACAACGCACTTAACAGGAATGGAACGCGCCACCCCCATGACATAAAATCTTTTTCTGGCAGCAGCGTCATTACCGAAAGAGCAAGTGTGCCTAGGATCAATCCTACTGAAATACCCATTTGCGGGACACTGCCAAATAATCCTCTTTTATCTTTTGGAGCATATTCCACTGCTAATAAAACGGAACCTCCCCACTCTATACCTAGCGCTAAACCTTGTATAAACCGCAAGCAAGTTAAAAAGATAGGCGCCCATATTCCAATGACTTGATAGGTAGGCAGCACCCCCATCCCAAATGTAGATATCCCCATCAAACTAAAGGTTAGGACTAACGTTTTCTTTCTGCCAAGCTTGTCTCCTATATGACTGAAGATAATCCCGCCAACAGGTCTCAGAAAAAATGCCAAAGCAAAAGAAGTATAGGAAATTAATAAACCGATCGTAGGGTTTTTGCTAACAAAATATAACTGATTAAAAACTAAAGACGCTACTGTTCCATACAAAAAATAATCAAACCATTCAATCGCACTCCCTACTATACTTGCTATTAAAACTCTCCACATACTTTTGTCCATCACTCTCTCCCTTTCTCTTATTCCTATCCATACATTAATAAACGAAAAATTTAGTTTCATAAAAATATTCTTATTTCTTCGCAAATAAAAACGGTATAACTTCTTGCTTTTTACTGAATCATCCCCCTATTTACATTGACTATCAATTTCACAGGTTAACAGGTCGTCTGATGACCTGTATGTTAAATCATTTTTTAATACTACCATATTCATTTCGATGTTTAAAGAGATGTTTCATAATTTTTAAAAAATGATGGATAGAGATACTGTACAATGGATTCAGTATCGATCGACAAGAAAAAACATTTTAAACAATATCATCATACCGTCATTTTCATTTCACATTATCCATCTAACAATATCAATCACTTAAAGCTTTCATTTTCTAATAATTCGTTAGTATTGTTGTATCCATACTTTATTGGACATTGTATGCTGTGCGAATAGATTGAACGGAAATCAATGACAGTGTGTACAGGACGGGAAACTGTCGGGACAATTCCTACATAGAATTTACGATTGCCCTTTGTTTTTGGAAACAGCAAAAAGGACAGATGGAACTAGAACTAGTCATTCCATTTGTCCTTTTCAATATGTGAAGCTAGTTTATGATCCAGCTATAGACATGGATGAAGATAGCGGAAGTCCTTTATCAAACCACCATCTAATGCTTTCAAAATCCTATGGTCAGTTCATCAAGAAGCATTTATTTATCACGCTTTTTCTTTTTCTAAAATAGCGGCCGATATGAGTCCGCCATGAAAACGGCCATTTTCTATAAAGATTTCATTGGCGTTGTTTCCGGCAGCAATAACTCCAGCGATAAAGATCCCTTCCACATTCGTTTCCATTGAATTGGGATCATATTTTGGCCTTCCTGTTTCCGGTATGATTTCCACTCCCATTTTTCTAATGAATTCATGGTCAGGATGATACCCGGTCATAGCGAATACAAAATCATTTGCGATTTCTTTTTCCATACTTCCAACCTTATAAAGGACCGAGTTTTTCTTAATCTCTTTCACATGGGCGTTGAATTCCATCACAATTTCTCCATGACGTATCAAGGAGTCAAACTCTGGCAATATCCACGGTTTTATACTTTCAGAATATTCCTTTCCTCTGTATAAAACCGTCACTCGCGCCCCTGCTTTATGCAGTTCCAACGCAGCGTCAACAGCTGAATTTTTGCCGCCAATCACGACAACATCGGTGTCAAAAAACGGATGAGCCTCTTTAAAATAATGGAAAACTTTGTCCAATTCTTCTCCTGGTATATTCATATAATTTGGATTGTCGTAATAGCCTGTTGCGACGACAACATACGGAGTTTCATATTCCTCTTTTGTCGTTTTGACGAAAAAGGTTCCGTCAGATTGTTTCGCCACTTCCTTTACCTCTTCGAAACGGTGGATGCGAAGCTGTTTTCTTTTCACCACTTCTCGATAATACGTTAAGGCATCGTTTCGTTTCGGTTTCCGTTCCACAGTAATAAAGGGAACATCGCCAATTGCCAGTTTATCGCTTGAGCTAAAAAAGGTTTGATGAGTTGGAAAACGATAAATAGCATCCACGATATTTCCTTTTTCAATAATGAGCGCATTTTTACCTATTTCTTTTAAAGAGATGGCAGCCGCTAAACCACATGGTCCTCCTCCAATAATGATGCATTCTTCCCTCAACATACCATTCCACCCTTTCTCCTCAATGCAAGACAATGAAAAGCAGCACTGCGTAAAAGTCGATTCAGATGGTTCGTTTACTCGTCTTTTAGAACATTTTACATATTCCGAAAAAAATCTTTGTCCATTTTGATTCTACCGTATTCTAAACCATGGAAACTTCGGATTTCGATCAACACGGTGATGACAAATTGGAAAGTGCAATGAATTGTTAGTGATTCCGAAATTTTCCAAAATAAGAAACGACAGTTTGCCTTCGCGTAAGAAAACAGTTCCTTTAGAAGTGCGTGTAGTATAATGATACGTTCACTGCTTTATTTTTCCTGAGGTTAAATGATGTTTTTTCATTGATTAGATCCGAAACCAGTATGAAAACAAATTGGTTCTGTGTTTCAATTGTGTCCTATTCATCTTCTCATTGTTGCGATCTTAATTCATGTCATAGTATACACTAGAATCCTCTAAACGCAATCAAAAATTTAGGATTTCTAACGAAGAAGAGCTCATAGGAGATTCATCTTCCAGTTTTGCAGCGGAATATGTACCTCATTTTCATCATATGTTTTTTATAGATTCCTCAAAGGCAATCGCAGAATTGGATCACCCGCCATTGTGAACTTACTTAATAAAAGAGAAAGAAAAACAAGCTTATAAAAAGAGCCTTTTGATAAGACTCTTTTTTATCCTTGAAATAATTTATACACGCTTTCTATTCCTTTTGTACGAAATATGATTTTTCCGTATTCCTCTAAAAAGTGAATCGTGAGGCGAGATCGATCTGCATATTCCAAAATAATAGGTTCCAAACTTTTTTTCATTCCATCTTGCCAATATTCGACCGCCACATAATAAAATGGATCTTTCCAAAAAATGCTCGATGGAATCACCATTCTCATCTTTACTAGACGACGAGCCAACTGGATAATCTCTTCAAAATCCGTAAATTTATAAATGGAAAAAGGCGTGAATTCTCTTTTCCATCCAGAGTAAAAATCTTCAATGGCATCGTACGAGAGATCGTCATTATCCAAAAAGTCAAGCGTAAAGATAAGTGTTACTTCTTCCTCCGTTAAAGTGTGAATCTCAATAGCCACCGGACCATCATAAGCAAAATGATATTGCTTTTCTATCTCTTCAATCAATTCTTCCAATAGTTCATGCCAAAAAAAAGCATCTTCTTCCACCATCTGCTTCTTAGCGAATCCTTTTTCATGCAATTCTTCAAACGATATCGATAGTTTAACCGTATTTTTTGACAATCGTTCTATATTCATCACATGGCTGCCCCCTGAGAATGAACTCTTATGACTATATTATGTGGGGCAGCAAAGATGGTGCCAGTATGGCCTCTATCACTTTAAAATGCACTTTTTTCCTTTTGAGATCGTCAGCAAATGTGTTTCGGCTCTGGACCCTAGCCTCAAAGGAACCGTTGTCGTACCGTAGCCATTGCTAATCAAGATGATCGACTCTTTTTCTCTCCATATTTTTCCTTTATCATATAATCCTAAACCGAATAATCGAATTTGTCCCCCGTGAGTATGTCCGCTTAACATTAAGGATATTTTATCCTCATCCTTCAGATTTTTTTTGAATAGCGGATTATGACTAATGAAAATTTTAAATCCGTTTTCTGGCACACATTTGAACGCATCTGTTTTATTACTATTCCCTTTGCTGACATCGTCCACACCGATGAGCCAAATCGTGCCGCCTCCTTTCATTTCATATGCAGCAGCTTTATTGCGTAAAATTGTGACGCCGAATGACGTTAATAAAGAAGTATACGCTTTTTCATTTACTTCATAATCATTATTTCCCCATACAAAGTAGATCGGAGCGATATTACTAAGCATCTGTAAATTTCGGGCTGTTCTTTTAAACGGGACACCACCCTCCAGCAAATCTCCGCCAATCACGATCAAATCCGTTTTATTTTGAATATGACGGATAATGGACGGATGGATAGTGCGGCGGTGTACGTCGGAAATAAAAAAAAGACGGAGCGGTTTATCAGAAGGAAAATTAGGAAAAGAAAGGGTATTGTGTTTCACTTCATTTCGATAAGCTTCTTTCCACATATACAACAGCATAAGGCTAGCACTGATGATGATAATCGTGATAATCAATCATTGTATCCCCCTCAATTTTTGCAAATCTATGGAAATCATCCATAAAGAATAGAAAAGAAGAAAAGAATGGCTGTTACCCAAAAAAGAACGAAGCCATCTAGACAAAAGAAGCAACATGCAGAAAGAAAAAACAGCCCCACATATTGATATTCTTCGTAAACAAAAGATACAGCCCTTTCCCTTCCAATGCAAACAAATTTCCATGCAATACAAAAGCCGCCATAAACGCGACCGCTGAGAGAAAAAACTTGATGGGTTTTAATATAAATACTAATAACAAAAGGAACCATGTAAAGGTATTTGGACTTGGCAAGCAAAAAATATACATCAAACTAAACAGTTCCGCAAGCAAAAAGCGATAAAGGCCAAGCGGCATAAAATCTCCTTCCTTTATTCATCGTATGAGGGAACTACAAAAAACTGCCTGTATAATGGGAGAAAATCCCACCACATAAGATTTTGTTAGCATGACGGACAAAATACCTCCATACAATAGATTGAGATCTATACGAGGAGGGTGATCGTGTGACACATTATAAAGGCTTCACTCCATTTAAAAGCTACACACCGTATGTAAGTCCCTTTGATCCATGCCCGCCTAAAACCATTAAAACGTATTCTACCCCGCCGAATTTATATATAGGATTCCAGCCACCGAATACTCCGCAATTTTCACCAATAGAAGCTTTAAAAAAAGGGACATTGTTTAAAATTTTCTATGACCCATACTATGGTCCATACGAAAAACCTAAGGGGGTTAGAGAAAATGAAGAAACCACCTAACTATTACAAAGATTTAGAGGATTTGCAGGCCATTGACTTCGCCATTCTAGAACTAGCCCTTTATTTGGATACCCATCCCGATGATTACGATGCCATCGTGGAATATAACATGCTGATCAAACAACGGAAACACATGAAAAAAATTTTTGAAACTCAACATGGCTCCTTAACCAGCTTTGGGTACAGTTATACCCGTTTTCCGTGGGATTGGATAGAAGCCCCTTGGCCTTGGCAAGTTTAAAGACAGTCTCGTGACTTTTTCTCAATCTAAGGTGTTCCCTCTGCTGCTTGATTTTTATGCAGGGTTTTAAAAAAACCTAAAAACTAATATGAAAGGAGCGTTGTCATTTTATGTGGGTGTATGAAAAAAAGCTCCAGTATCCAGTCAAAGTCAGCAGCTGCAACCCGATGCTGGCAAAATTTCTCATTGAACAATACGGGGGTGCAGATGGCGAATTAGCCGCAGCACTCCGATACTTAAATCAACGTTACACCATTCCCGATAAAGTCATCGGATTATTAACCGATATTGGCACGGAAGAATTGGCCCATCTTGAAATGATTGCCACCATGGTTTATAAATTAACAAAAGACGCCACACCGGAACAAATGAAAAGAGCCGGGTTAGCGGATCATTATGTGAATCACAGCGATGCATTATTTTATCATAACGCATCTGGCAATCCTTGGAAAGCGGAATATATTCAAGCAAAAGGAGACCCGATCGCCGATCTATATGAGGATATTGCGGCTGAAGAAAAAGCTCGAGCTACTTATCAATGGATTATTAATTTGAGTGATGACCCAGATTTAAATGATGGCCTTCGTTTTTTAAGAGAACGCGAAATTGTGCACTCTCAGCGTTTTCGTGAAGCAGTAGAGTTGATGAAAGAAGAAAGAGGCAAAAAGAAATTTTTCTAAAAACGGGAAGGAGTATCCTTCCCGCTATTTGCTTTCGTGATATAAATTAATGCCGAATTTTCTTTCCATCATTTCGAATATTTTATGCCGATTTTCCCAAGCGTCATTTTTCCAAAGATCTTTGCTTTTATCAATAATTTCACAGCGAAGCGCATGAAACTCTGCCTCCGCTTTGTCTTTTTGATCGCGAAAAATTTTTACGGCCCCTAAAAGCCCTGCACCCGCCAATAATAGGATCATCATCATTCGACTGTCAAAAAAGGACGAAATGATTTGAAAAGCAGAATCGGAATATGGAATTAATAGCTTTTTATAAAATAAATAGATAAAAAGAATAGTATAAAGGAAAAAGAGCGATAGAAAAAACATCTGCTTCTTATGAAGTTTATCCAGTTTCTTTTTTCTTTCAATTAAATGATGAAGCATTTGCTTCGTAGCCTCATCTGTCCCGTCATCCAACATCCAAAGAACCGAATCCATCCTTTCCCTCCTCCACACTCATTCTATGTACAAGCACACATCGATATGACTAATGGAAAAGGAAAGAATGTTGACGCATTCTTGTCAGGGCGACTGAAAGAAGATCGTCCTCTTTCGTCCAATTATAAAGGCGGGGAAGGCTATGCAAGTCTTTATTTTTCCAAGGGGATTTTGAGCACCTGTCCCGCATTTATATGATCGTCCTCTAAATGGTTGGCCGATTTAATCCTATCAATCCCATCCTTTGTACCGTAATAATGAATGGAAATATCAGCCAGCGTCTCATTTGGCTGGACAATATGAGTCACCGTTTTCACATGATTGTTTTTTGGAGTTTCCTTTTTTGATTGATTGGATGTTGGACTAGCCGATTGATCGTGTCCGCTCGCACTTTCTTCGGTAATGACAGATACGGTTGATAAAGGATGTTCTTTTTCCTTCATCGTGTTGTAGCTAAAAAGAATCCCCATCGGCAGAAAAATAAATAGAATGAGAAGTATATGAAGCACAGAAAAAACCTTTTTTTCTTGCTTTCTCTGCTTTCGGTATTCTGTTCTGCTTAACGTTTTAGGCTCCTCTTCTTCTATTTCGGTCCATTCTTGCAATTTCAGTTCTTTTCGATGCTTTTCTGCCAATTCTCGATAAGGGTCTCTCTTCATGTATCATCCCTCTTTGTTCTATCCCTTTTTTCTTTATAGTGAATGATGATTCCTAATAGACAATCAATGACAAAATGCATGACAACTGTTACGGCCAAGTTTCCAGTCCATTCGTAAAAAAAGCCAATCCAAAAACTTAAGATGAAAATGTTGATCGTAAGAAACCAATTGCTTAAATAGCGAATATGGACTAAAGAAAAAAGAATGCTTGCCGCAGTGAATCCAAATTGAGTTTGAAGGACTCCCCGAAATAGCATTTCCTCGCTGAAAGCAATAAGAGCTGTAATCCTTACAGTGGAAACAATGCTTAACTTTGAAAATATTTTTTCATTGATTCCGCCATCATCAAAATAACGATGAGGCAGCCATTTCATGAAGCAAACATCAATCAGGACAACGGTCAAACCTCCGATTATTCCAAAGACTAGCCGCCGATCGCTCCAATCAAACAATTGAAAATAAGTGGAGAAGGAATCAAATAACAGCCAGATGCCGATTCCGGTAAAAGCAAGCAATAGACATTGTGTCCAATAAAGAGATTTCATGATATCTTGGTGCGTTAACTTTTCAATCAATGGAAAATTATTCTTTTTCATCGATTTTTCCTTCCATCAAAAGCAATTTTTGCAGGATTGCCTCCCAATCGTTCATCTCCTCCAGCTTGGACAGATCGGCTGTCGATTCATAATAATCGAGAATATTCAGCCCACAGCAGTCGCAGCACCTTTCTGGCTTCGATCCAATCTTTTCATGAAAATACAAAAGAACTCCTTCTCTTCTGCAAGAATTACTATGGATCCACTGAATCATTTGATTCAATTTCCTTCGCTTCTTTCTTATCTGTTCATTTTTGGCTTTTTGGATATACTCTTGTTTTTTTTTAAACGAAAACTCTTTATATAGCTCCTCATAGTGAAGAAGATAACGATACTGGACATCCGTCAGTTGAAGAACAGCCGCTGCTTCTTTTTTTAAGTTCGGTTCATACGTAAGAAACGCTTCAATCTGTTTATCCGAAGGCAATTCTGTTTCCATCAAATGCTCGTGTATGCTTTCATCTCCATCGGCGTACAATAAAATGGCTAAGCTGCTTTTCCCATCACGACCGGCGCGGCCAATTTCCTGCAAATACGATTCCATTTGACTTGGCGGATGAAAATGGACGACGAATCGAATATCGTTTTTATTGATTCCCATCCCAAATGCGCTCGTTGCACAGATGATCTCCAACTCGTTAAACAAAAATTGCTGTTGAATTAAGATTCTCTCGTCCTGCTCCATTCCACCATGATAAATGCCAACTTTCTTTATCCCTTCTTGTTCGAGCCAATAAGCCGTTTCTTCTACGGTCTTCTTGCTGGAAAAATAAATAATGCCTGGTTTTTGTACATTTTTCACAATCTCTAAAAGCATGTCCAGCTTATTTTTATAACTTTCGCAATGCTCGACACTCATAGCAATATTGGCTCGGTCAACCGAAAAAATCCATTGTTTCGCATTTTGAAGATGTAAGTATTTGATAATGTCACTTCTCACTTCTTCTGTAGCAGTAGCCGTCAGCGCAAGAGTCAACGGCCGGTTCAATATGTCACGGGCTTCGCCGATTTTTAAATAATCTGGGCGAAAATCGTGCCCCCATTGGGAAATGCAGTGGGCTTCGTCCACTACAAACAAAGATGGACGGATTTTGGCCAGCTCATTTAATACCCGTTTATTGGAAAGCATTTCTGGAGACATAAAAACGAAACGATATTGCCCTAAATGGGAAAGTGCACGGTTTTTTTCTTCAAAGGAAAGGAACGAGTTCAAAGCAATGACTCTTTTTTCCCCTCGCATCTTCATTTGTTCCATTTGATCTTGCATTAAAGAAAGAAGAGGAGAAATGACGATGCATGAACCGCCTATTATGTAGGCCGGCAGTTGGTAGCAAAGCGATTTCCCTGTACCAGTTGGAAGCATGGCGAGTGTGTCATTTCCGTCAAGCAGTGAAGTGATGACTTCTTTCTGGCCGGTTCGAAATGACGTGTAGCCAAATTGTTTTCGCAATAGCGGTTCAAGTTCCATGTTGATTCACGATCCTTCCATACTTGGCTAAAACGAGGCGAATTTGAAAGTAAGATAAATGAGGAAGAATGGCTTTAATATCTTTTAATTTTTTACTAGTCAGTGTTTTCGCTGCCTTTTTAAAGGCCTCAAACTCGTCTTTCTCAATAAATGAGTCTATAGAGAAGTCCGGAACGTTTAAGGCAATCTCAACAAGGTGATCTTCGATTGTATTCCGTTTCAGCCTGCGGACATTGGCTATTTGTTCAACAGACAGTCCTCTTTGAAATAAATCGTATGTTTTTCGTGCCGATTTTGTTAAAATAACCGGCTGATGTAAATCTAGCAGCATTTCATATAATATCGGAAATTTTTTAGGATGATGAAGCGCAGAGTGAATCATAAAATGAATCAAATGTGTAAATCTCAGCCAATATTCTGGTTCGTCCATTCCTAGTTGTTTTGCGGTTTGTGCTGCCGTTTTTCCAATTCGTTCGTATCCTGATAGCCGGAAAACTAATAGGCGTGGATCTTCTGTCTTTTCACTTTGCAATAGTTCATAAAGTTCGCGGTAAAGTTGTACACCCGTATCTGCCCGATTCACCTTCCGGCCCAAAAGCCATTTTTTTACCCAATTTTGAACTTGTTCATTCCTTTCTGCCGGATAAAAAATAGATTCCTGATGAATTAAATGGGACACAGTTTGAACGAGCAAGTTTAATCGTTTCCAAAAGACCGACGCCATCGAATGCAAGGGCCAGCCATCCAAATACGGAAGGGCTGGGTTTTTGGTCCAAAATTCTTCTAATTCGCTTTTTCCTTTTGGAAGCAAAAAGGCTCTACCGCCATTTTCCAAATGACACCATTGTTGATCACACAGCTGCTGAATCTCCTTCTCGAAATCGCTTCTATTCATATATGGAACAGTGGAAAACCACTTTGTTAATTCATAAAAATGTACATCTTGAATGGATTGCAATGATTTTTTACCTTTTAGAATGTGAAAAATAGAATAAACCGTTCGTTCACCATGGATTTTTTCAAGGCAATATAACAAAACCGCTTGAAACAAGTTCATGGATCTTTTCCTCCAGCCCTTTGTTGATTTAGTCCATACATTACCTTTTAAGAATAACGTTACTATTCCACGGTAGGTAACAGCCGCCTTCTATTTTAACATGAAATTCGACATCCATTGTTCCATCACCTCCATCGCAAGCGTTTCAATTTATTAGTTGGCTCTTTTCTATTGAAAAGTTTTGTCAACAGCTTTACAATGAAGATGGAGACGTTAAATCCGACTAAATTTCTCGAGATAGCTTTGTTAGGAGGAACAATCTATGGCAAAATATACAATTGTTGATAAAGATACATGCATTGCATGTGGTGCTTGCGGGGCCGCTGCTCCTGACATCTATGACTATGATGATGAAGGACTCGCATTTGTCGTATTGGACGATAACCAAGGAACAGCGGAAGTACCTGAAGTACTGCTTGATGATATGCAAGATGCTTTCGAAGGATGCCCTACTGACTCCATTAAAGTAGCAGACGAACCTTTCGATGGGGATCCGCTGAAATTCGAATAAATATCCAATGTCAACTGAAAACCTCTATTCGCTTGGATAAATTGCAAGACTAATCAAGCAATTCAGCCAAAATGAAAAGACGTTCCGACCGATAACAAAAACCTTCCAGCTAAGAAGATTCTTCATCCTTTTAGCTGGAAGGTTTTTTGTATGATATGGAATGCCAAAAACAAGTACGAGTTACAGAGTTAAAGAATCGCCCCCACTCGTTTTCGTACTTTTTGGCTTCTTAACAATGACCCAAGTAAATTCTACTTTCGAAAGGGTTTACTTATATAAATGATCCAATGAACAACCAGAAACAGAGGAAAAAGAACCTTCTACAGCTGATGTTTGTTTTTAATTTTTGACATTAAAATGATGGATCGCTTCGTTCAAACTTTGTGCTTCCGTTTCCATTTGCTTGATTCCTTCGGCTACTTGT
Source organism: Caryophanales bacterium (assembly GCA_014896555.1). Classification (GTDB taxonomy): domain Bacteria; phylum Bacillota; class Bacilli; order Bacillales; family DSM-4216; genus Bacillus_O. The sequence continues at coordinate 22,015 of JADBKC010000002.1, forward strand.
TCAATCGAAGCGGACGATTCCTCAGCAGTAGCTGTTACTTGTTCAAAGCCAGCGGCAGATTCCTCTGATACTGCTGCTATATTTTCAATGGCAGACGTAATCTCTTTTGTATGGTCTAAAATATCATACAGGTTCGTAGACATTTCTTCGACTTGCTCAAATACTTGTTCAATACTTTGATGAATATGATAGAATGATTCGCCTGTTGATTCAATCGATCGGCGGCCGCCTTCGACCGTTTGGTATCCAGCGTTTAGCGCTTGAACCACTTTGCCTGTTTCGTTTTGCACTTCCAAAATAATGGCAGTGATATCAGCCACCGAATGATTGACCCCTTCTGCTAATTTTCTTACCTCATCCGCCACGACTGCGAAGCCGCGTCCGCTTTCACCCGCTCGTGCTGCCTCAATGGCTGCATTAAGAGCAAGTAAATTCGTTTGTTCGGAAATGTCTTCAATCACATTGACCAGTTTGCTGATGTTTTCGGTTTTTTTATTCAACCCTTCCACTAACTGGCGAGCTTCATTTACAGTAATAGAGATGTGGTTCATATCCTCCACAGATTGATTCATTTTTTGTCTACCTTGATCAGCCAGTTCTTTCATTTGTTCCGCTTTCGTTTTCACTTCTTCCCCTTTTAACGTGGATTCCATTAACATTTTCGTAAATTTTTCCATATTGCTCGATAATTTTTGGTTGGAATTGGCTTGATCTTGAATGCCGTTTGAAAGATCTTCCATTGTCGCAGCAATTTGTACGGCGCCTTCTTTTACGTCAAATGAATATTTGGCCATTTTTTCACTATGTGTTAATAAGTTTGCGGAGACGCTTTGCACTCCGGAGATGGTCCTTTTTAGATGATCGTTCATGGTGTTTAAAGCTTTTGCCAATTCCCCTATCTCATCTTTATTGTTTAACTTCAATGGTTCTTTTGGAAGAATGCCCTCTGCAATCATCAGAAGCTGATCTTTTGCACGAACAATCGGACTAGCAATGATTTTTGTAAATATTTGAGTGACGACTAAACTGATGACAATAATCACGATAGCCAATATCAAACCCCATTCTGCTATGTGGCTGCTATTTGAAATGATGTCACTGCCGTTTGCGTGAATATTGTTTTTTTCCGTTTTAGCAATTGAATCAAAATCAGCCATAATCCTTTGAGCAATCGGCTCCGCTTTTTGTTGCAACGCAGCCCGCGCTTCTTTTACTTTACCTTGATCATAGGCTCTCATAACGTCATTTAGCACAAGAGCTCGCCACTTCTTACTGTCCTCAATGACCGCCTTCATTTCCTTCGATGGGTGGTCTCTTAAAATCGAGTCGGAAATAGCTTTGCTAGATTCCGTGTAATGATTGAACTCATCCTTATATTTAGGATCTCCATAAAGAATGTAGGCTCTGGCTAGAGCAATACGCTGCGAAATATTAAAACGCAGTTCTTGCTCCGCAACCAATTTAGGAACTTGATTTTTGATCATATCTTCCGTTTTCTGATTCACGGTTTGGGAAGACACATAGTAAGCAATGGACATAATCGTCGACATAATGATTAAAATGCCAAAACCTAAATATAATTTTCTCTTTATCGTTGTAAACATATGCTCCCTCCTTCATTTTTCAACATGAACCCGATTTATTCTACCATAAAACAAGAATATTGTACTATGTAAAAGAATATAAGGAAGCAAAAAAGGGGCCCGGTGTGTCGAGAACGACCCGTTTCCGTTCTAAAACATAACCTTTTTTGAACTTTTCCCCCATCATGGGATGGAAAGGAAAAGAATTAAGTACGCTAGACAATTAAAGGGATTCATTTCGTTTATTCGCAATTCTTCAAGCGAAGTCTTCGCCTTTGAATGAGAAACTTGATAAAATGTTAAATTTTAAGCAGAAATATTCTGAAAATACATAGAATGATTTGCCACTTCCTGCTCATTCCACTATAATAAAATAGTATACATAGCGTATAGGAGGTATTGTTCATGACGGTGAAAAACCAAATTGTGGAGGCGTTTATCGAAATTCCTACCGGAAGCCAAAACAAATATGAATTTGATAAAGAACGGGGGATTTTTAAATTAGACCGTGTTTTATTTTCGCCAATGTTTTATCCAGCAGACTACGGTTATTTAGAAAATACGTTGGCTTTGGATGGAGATCCACTGGACATTCTTGTATTGGTGACAAACCCGACTTTCCCGGGATGCGTCATTGATACTCGTGTCATTGGATACTTGAACATGGTCGACAGCGGAGAAGAAGATGCTAAATTAATTGGTGTGCCTGTAGAAGATCCGCGCTTTGATGAAATCCGTTCCATCGACGACTTGCCGCAACATAAGCTAAAAGAAATTGCTCATTTCTTTGAACGATATAAAGATTTGCAAGGCAAAAAAACCGAAATCGGTTCTTGGGAAGGACCGGAAAAAGCGGCCAAACTGATCGAAGAATGCCAAACACGCTACAAAGAAAGTAAATAAAAAGCAGGAGGTTTCATCTGCTCTCGTTTAAACTGATTCTTTTCAAAAAAGACCCAAGGACGCTCATGGCGTCCTTTTTCCCTCTTCTAACCACAGCTTGTAATCATCAAAACCAAGAACATGTTTTTCTCCTGTACTGTTAATGGTCTTGGCATAAGCCAGCCTTCCTCCAATGATCAGTATCCCGATGCAAGCCCCCATTGCCATAACGATGATCAACCGCTTAACATAATCCCGCATTTTTATCCTCCTCGGCAATTCTTTCACCATAAAACGTTATGATTATAAATAGCAAAATAGACCGTTTCATTTTGCGTATGCGATTCCAATACAAAGCAAAAAAGGATCGACCTTATTCATGATGAGAGGACGTTTCCAAAAGGTCGATCCTTTCTGTTCCATAGAAAGGAGGATGTTTCCCATGTAACAAGATTTATCGCCAACATTCCCACATATGAATGGGTTTTCGACAGTTTGATTAATATGGAAGATAAAAGGAGAATGTCGTTCCTTCGCTCAGTTTGCTTTGAACTCGAATACTTCCTCCGTGAGCTTCCACAATGTTTTTCGCAATCGCAAGCCCCAAACCAGTGCCGGATCGGCCACGAGTCCTGGCCTTATCCGCTTTATAGAAGCGTTCAAATACAAATGGCAGATCTTCTTCCGGAATACCTGATCCAGAATCGATTACATAAATCACAACGCCTTTCTGTTTTTTCTCCATGTCCACTTTGACAAAACCGCCTTTAGGAGTATGTCGTAGAGCATTGTCAATCAAATTCGTCAACACTTGTTCAATGCGGTCTGGATCTATGTTGGCGGCAAAAGATGGCTTGTTCCAATCGAATAATAAACGAACTTCTTGATCCTTCGCCAATCCTTGGAACTTATTTGTAACTCTTTTGATAAAAGCCGGAATTTCTACTTCTCTTTTTTGCAAGTTGATATGCCCAGCTTCCATTCTCGCTAAATCTAATAATTCGTTGACCAGTCTTTTCATTCGCAATGATTCTTCATAGATGATTTTCACAATTTCCTTCTTTTCTTCATCCGTCGCTGCGATGTCATCCATAATGGCTTCACTGTATCCTTGAAGCAAGGAAATGGGCGTTCTCAGTTCATGGGAAACATTGGCGATAAAATCGATGCGGAGCTTGTCCAGTCTGCGTTCTTCCGTCATATCACGGACAACCGCTACAGCCCCTCGAACGGTTTCTCCGCTGTATAATGGACTCACAATGACGACATACGTTCTTCCTTGAACGGTCAATTCACCTATTTGCTCTGATTCCTCCCGACGCACTACTTTTCCCAATAATTCCCGGATAAGAGTGGGGGCAGTTTCCGTTTGTTCATCTTCTCTATGTTCATAATACCAATTTTGCAAAAAGCGGTCGGCCGGAGGATTCGTAATTAAAATCGTTCCATCTCGGTTAAAAGTGATCACTCCGTCTGCCATACTGCGCAAAATGCTGGCCAGTTGTTCTTTTTCCTGGTTAAGAGCATTCATGTTAAACTTTAGCCGTTTTGCCATATGATTAAAAGCGATGCCTAACTCCCCGATTTCATCTGACGTTAAAATCGGAACTTTCGCATCAAATTTTCCTTTTGCAAAAGAGCTTGTTGCTTCCCTCATCTTCCGCAGAGGTGCGGTAATTCGGGTAGATAAGAAAAAGGCAAATACCGTTGTCAAGAAAATCGCAATGCCCGCCGCCAATAAAATGAGTTTGGTCGTCTGCTCCGACGTCTCTTTTATAACTTCCAGAGACTGGTAAATAAATACTGCTCCATTTTCATTTGGCGATGTTCTAAGCGGAACTCCCACTACAATCGTATTTTCATAGCGATTGGCAAGTTTTTTCCCACCGTGAATATTGATTTCTTTTTGAACGTATTTTTTATTCTTAAAAACTTTGGACAATTGCTTATCGTGTACGATGACGCTCGGGTCCAGTTTATCTTTCGGTGAAATATTCGGCGAATATAAAAAGGTGTCCTTATTCTTAGCGATAATGACATGCACGGGTGAATCCACAATTTCCCACGCCATTTCCGTTCCGATTTTTTCATTTGGATGTCGAGTCAAGATGGCCGCAATTTTTTCAGCGGTATCCGATAATTCTTTTTCCACCTGATTGACATGGTAGTTTTCGAAAAAGCCCAACAACAGAATGGTGAGAACAAATAAGACAAAGGACACTAAAAGCAAGATAGTCGCCCATAACTTTCCTACAATGCTTCTCCAAAATTTCATTCAGACTTTACCTCGAATTTATAGCCTACACCCCAAACGGTTACAATCATCTTAGCGGCTTTTTCAGACACTTTGTTCAACTTTTCCCGCAGACGTTTCACGTGGGTATCTACAGTACGCAAATCGCCAAAGAATTCATAATGCCATACTTCCTTTAACAAATGCTCGCGGTCAAACACTTTATCAGGCGTTTTTGCTAGAAAATAAAGAAGTTCATATTCTTTCGGCGTCAAATTCACTTCTTTTCCGTCCGCCGTTACACGATGGGCATCATTGTCAATGACTAAATGAGGGTACACGATCATGTCTTTTGCAGAAGCATTCGTATGCAAATAACTTGTCGTAGAAGCACGTCTCAGAAGCGCTTTTACCCGCAGCACGACCTCACGCGGGCTAAAAGGCTTCACGATGTAGTCGTCTGCTCCAACTTCAAATCCTTGCACCCGATTGGCTTCTTCGCCTTTAGCCGTCAGCATAATAACAGGAGTTGCTTTCTTCTCTCTTAACTCTTTGCATACTTCCACACCGTCTTTACCGGGCATCATGAGATCAAGAATAATACAATCATAATCAGTCGATAACGCTTTGTCTAATGCTGTATTTCCATCAGCCGCCTCATCTATGATAAAATTTTCCTTTTCTAAATACATTTTCAATAGTCGGCGAATTCTTTCCTCATCATCGACAATTAAAATTTTCATCTCTTCTTCCACTATATTTCCCTCCTAGTCTTAACTAGTTGTTCATCCTTGCTTTGTGCTTAAAACAGCCCTTTGGAAGGAGCTTATCCATCATTGCTCTGCAGTAATGCTAGGCTGCATGCACCATTTTAATAGGAAAAAAGCCGCTTTTAAAAAGAAGGATTGAATTTTTTATGAACAAAATCAAAATCTGATGTTACGATTGGCTACGCGTAAGAATGAAGCCCAGCTATCACGAGATTGACTGCCACTAAGTTAAACATAATAATGATGAACCCGATCACCGCCATCCAAGCGGATCGTTCTCCATGCCAGCCTTTGGAAAGGCGCAAGTGCAAAAAAGCCGCATAAAATAGCCATGTTATGAGAGCCCAAACCTCTTTCGGGTCCCATCCCCAAAACCTTGTCCACGCAATTTGCGCCCAAATCATGGCAAAAATCAAAGCACCTAAAGTAAACACCGGAAAACCGATTAATACAGAACGGTAGCTTATTTCATCTACCAAGTCCAAGCTAATATTTTGGACAAAAGGCTTGAGCAATGCGGCTATTCGTTTTCTAGTTATCACCCGAATGAGAACATATAGAATAGTGCCTGCTATCAACGACCAAATGACCGTATTCAATTTTTTGGCATTAATGACAGCCGGAACGTAGAAAAGTGGATTCATGGCGTTTTTCGTTTGCAAATCGCCCTCATGAGGACCGATCAATGCAGGGAGAGTATATACTACTTCTGCTGGCTGCCCTTCTTTATTTACATACTGAAATGAGGCTTCATAATCTACTACTCGGAAAATGGTTGTCACCACCACAAATCCGATGACCGCCACAAGCCCGAACATAATGACTTCCAGCCAAAAAGTCCGTTTGCTCGCTTTTGATTGATCCACCACTTTGATCAAATAAATGAGTCCGGCAATAAAACTGATGGATAAAATTCCTTCTCCCGCTGCCGCTGTCGTAACATGAATATGAAGCCAATCGCTTTGCAATGCGGGGATTAATGGACTGATTTCTCTTGGAAACATGCTCGCATAAGCGATGATAATGACTGCGACAGGAAGAGCGAAAAGACCTAAAGCGGGTAATCGATAAATAAAATAAATAATGATAAAGGCCCCCACCAACATCATGCCAAAAAACGTCGTAAATTCAAATAAGTCGCTCACAGGCGCATGGCCGGCAGCAGCCCATCTAGTAAAAAAATACCCGACTTGAGCGAGAAAACCGATAATGGTAATAAAAATTCCTATTTTCGCCCAGCGATTAGTTTCCTTTACCACTTCAGCGTTTTTGGAACGGATCGATCCGCCGAAAAAGAGCGTTGCAACTAAATACAGAATAAAGGCGGTATATAATAAATTACTGCTTACATGTGCTAACGTCACACTTCTTCCCCCTTTTCAGATTGGTCAACCGGCAACGGCAATTGAGTTCCTTCTAGAATGAACGAAATTTCTTTTTTTAAACCATACCAGTTTTTATTTGTATGAGCGGCAATATAAACCTCGCCATCTACTTTTCTAATCCAAATCCTTCGATGATTCCAATAAGCTCCTTGAATGACGCCAATCATAAAAATCGCTCCCCCCAAGGCTAAAATCCAAAGAGTTAAGTCTTTATGGACTGTCAGTGCAGAGACATTCCGTGTTTCAAGGCTTTTAAACTTCATTTTATAATCGGTTGTACCAAGCGGCTCGATAGTCTGCCTAATCGCTACAAAACTCACTTCTCCATCAGGATGCTCAGGCGAAAACATTTTAAATAAGAAAGCAGGATTATTGGGAATCGGAGATTTGGATTTCGGCTCGCCATTATTGGCAAATCCTGAAAAATCAGGATAATAACCCATTAATTTTACTTTATAGCCATGTCCTAACGAATACGTTTCTTTAGGTTGAAAAAGATCCACTTTTGCCGTTCCGAACTCCTTGCCCGTTTTTTTGTCCGTTAAAGTGAACACCATCGCTTTTGGTTCGCCTAGTTTAAAGGAAGATTGGTAAATCGAGTAATGGTCCAATTTGATTGGATGGTTGACACGGATGGCTCCTTCCTTTATCTTTTTTAATTTCGGTGGCGTTCCCGGCAGCCCTTGATTTTCATTTTTATAAAGAACTACATTGGATTGGTAGTTTTTTGCGATGTTTCCAACGCGATCAATTGCTTGGTTAAAAACTTCCGGATCTTTCTTTTTGCTGTATTCCTGCAAAATAAATTTTTTATTTTGAACATAATATTTTCCGTTCGTCCCCGGAACCTCCAAGGTTTCCCCTTCCCTTATCCAAAGAAGCTTGTCTACGTACATGCCGTCAACCGAACGCAGCATAGCTCCAAATAAGAAAATGATCAAACCGATATGATTCACATAAGGTCCCCAGCGGGAAAAGCGTCCTTTTTCCGCCAACAGGGCTTCATCATCCATTCGGATACGGTAATGTTTTTTTTTCAGCTTTTTCTTGATTTTTTCGATGTCTTCATGAAAGTGATGGGCGGAACTTTGAGCAAACAAACGTTGCTTCTTCATAAAGGACTCATGCCGAACCACCCTTTGATTTCTTAAAGCGCGGTACAACGGGATGACCCTGTCAAGACTACAGATGACAAGCGAAACTCCGATTAAAGCAATGAGTGCTATATACCAGACAGAGTTGTAAAGATCGTGGAAGCCAAGCTTATAATACAATTCCCCCCACGTTCCATAAACACGTTTATAATACTCTCCCGGATCTATATCTTGAGGAATATACATTTTTTGAGGAAAAATCGTCCCGATGGCACTGGCAATCAACGTGACAATAATGAGGATAACTCCTACTTTAACAGAAGAAAAAAAGTTCCATATTTTATCAATGATCGTTTTATGATAGGTTTGGGAACGGCGGGCGCTTCCTTCGTAGCGCATATTATAAAGTTTGCTTTGTTTCGCCTCTTCCGTAAGTGCTCTCCCGCACGCTTCACAAAGAATAGTGCCATGAGGATTTACGTGGCCGCATTCACATTTCACCTTTTCCATAGTATTTCTCCTCTAACATTATGGTTTAATTTCCGCCAATTTTTCTCGCACTTGTTCCTCATTTTGAAGCCCGCCGATGATGACTTCTTTCACTCTTCCTTTAGAATCAATAAGAAAAGTAGTCGGCAAAGGATCGACTCCGTACGCTCTTAGCACCTCCTTATTGCCATCAATCATAATTGGAAATGTGAGATGGTATTGTTCGGCAAATTTTTTTACTACTAAATCAGGTTCACCGACATTGACAGCGAGGATCTCTACTCCTTTGCTTTTATACTCTTTTCCTTCTTTTTCTAAATCCGGCATTTCTTTTTTGCATGGCTCGCACCATGTCCCCCAAAAATTAAGAAAAACTCCTCTTCCTTTATAATCGGAAAGCTTCTGTTCTTTCCCATTTAAATCTTTCAAGACAAAATCAGGGGCTTGATCCCCTTTTTGAACGGATCCTTTCTCATCTCTTGTTAAATTGGCATAAAGGGTATAGCCAACTGCAATGGCCAAGATGAAGAGAATGATCGTCCGTACCAAAAGGCGTCTTTTCTTTTTATCCACATCAGCACCTCCATCTGATGATACGATTTCTTCTTCATAGAAGAAAATGCTTCTGTCCTATTGTTCATTCAGTATGTACAACAGCCGTTGTCAAAACAAAACGTTTGCTAAACAGCCTAGCCAAATGCAATAGTATTTAAATAATGGCAAAAGTTTGATCTTTTTCAAAAATGAGACAATCATTGAACTCACATTCATTATACCATTTATTCCTTAATTGAATAAGAGAATGAAGTTTTGCGAATTTTCATATTTTTATAAACTTAATCTATTCTCCTCTCATTGCCAGTTCTCTCAGCTGCTTCACTTCATGAGGAGATAGTTCACGAAACTCTCCGGCATTTAAGCCTTGCAGCGTCAAAAAAGCAAAACGTTCTCTTCTTAATTTCAAAACAGGATAGCCGATTTTTTCAAACATTCGTCTAACTTGCCTGTTTCTTCCCTCATGAATCGTAATTTCAACAATGGCGGTATTCTTTTTGCGGTCGCCGCTTAAGAATTTGACTTTAGCGGGTGCCGTCATCCCGTCTTCCAATTCCACCCCCTTTTCCAACTGCTTTAAGGCTGGACGAGGAGGAATGCCTTTTAGTTTGGCAATATAGGTCTTTTCAATTTTATAGCGAGGATGCATGAGCAAATTGGCGAATTCTCCGTCATTCGTCAACAGCAACAAACCTGAAGTATCATAATCAAGACGTCCAATTGGATACATTCTCTTGTCCACATGAGGAAAGAAATCAATCACCGTTTTCCGTCCTTTATCATCTCGAACCGAAGAAATCAAACCTCTTGGTTTGTACAGCAGAAAATACACTTTTTCTTCCCTTTCAACAGGAATTCCTTCTACTTCAATCTTATCGCTGTCTAAAACTTTCGTACCAAGTTCCGTCACTACTTCTCCATTTACTTTTACTTTTCCTTCTACTATCAGCTGCTCGGCTTTTCTTCTTGAAGCAATTCCTGCCTGAGCAATCACCTTTTGCAATCTTTCCATTTCCATCACCTCTACTGATTTCCTTCGTTGACATTCCTTACTGCATTATCACATATCATTCCAAAAAAGCAAAGATGAATGCAATGAAAGCACGTTGGGATGATCTTCTTTCATCCGTATAAATAGAAATGGCTTTTTTCATTGGTCTCAGTTACGCACTTTGATGATCGCAAAATTAGCGAGACTCCTGCGGGAATAGCGAAGACGGCCAAGGAAGCTCTGAGACGCCTTCGGAAAGCGAGTGAATTTCGCGATCCCGATAGAAAGCTTTATATGAAAAAAGGGACGCCCGGGTCCATTTAATGACTTTTGGGGCATCCCCAGAAATTTCATGTTGTCACTTAACTATTGATGCATGACTGTATATTGCATCCTTCGATAGATCACAAAAAAATAGTTAAAAGTGAAAAACAGCCAGCTGAAGCCATGCTACGCTGTCCTTGTTGGGATAGAAAACCCATTCATTCTTGGATATTTCATTGATCAAAGATGAATAGACACCAGGTGCTTCACCTGCTTTTGGCGATCGGGTCTGTCTAAGCCAAAAACGGATTTATGAATGCAGGTTTCAGGGAGAATCCAACTATTTATATCCATTTTTTTAAGCAAGAGATCATGAACCAAAAACGAGAGTCACAACGATGACAGCCACTATAAATCCCGCCAAATCAGCCAAAAGTCCAACTTTTAAAGCGTCCCCCATTTTTTTCACGCCAACGGCTCCAAAATAAACAGTCAATACATACATCGTTGTATCCGTGCTTCCTTGAATAACCGAAGCCAGCCGACCGATATACGAATCAGGGCCGTGAGTCGAAATCAAATCGGTCATCATTCCAAGTGCAGCGTTGCCGGAAATCGGTCTAATCAAGGCAAGCGGTACAATTTCCGGCGGAATCCCTGCTTTTAATAATAAGGGCTTTATGAAGCCAACAAAAAATTCAAGAGCGCCGGATGCCCGAAAAATGCCTATCGACACCATCATCCCCACTAAATAAGGAATAATGGAAAAAGCCATTTGAATCCCTTCTTTGCCACCTTCCACGAACGTTTCATAGGTCGGTACTTTTTTCATCGTTCCGTACAGTAATATAAAACCTATAATAAAAGGAATGAGCCATAAGGATATGGCGGATATCCACTGCATATTATTTCACTCCGTTTTTTCTTCGATAATAAAAATACCGGTCAATTAAAATGCCAAAAATAGCAGAAAATACAGTGGAAACCAATGTTGGACCAACAATTTCAGTCGGCGAGGAAGAATGGTAAGTGATACGGACCGCAATTACCGTTGTAGGAATCAAGGTAATGCTTGATGTATTGATAGCCAAAAATGTAATCATCGAGCGGCTGGCTGTCTCCTTTCCGCCATTCAATTTTTTCAACTGCTCCATCGCTTTTATTCCAAGCGGTGTCGCTGCATTTCCAAGTCCGAATAAATTGGCCATCATATTGGATACAATATATCCCAAGGCGGGATGGTTCGGAGGCACTTCCGGAAAAAGGCGCCCCACTAGCGGGCGAAAGGCTTTCGAAATTTTATCAAGTAAACCGGATTCTTGAGCAATTCTCATCATGCCGAGCCAAAATACTAATACGCTAATCAATCCAATGCACAACGTCACAGCTTGGCCGGCTGCTTCGAAGATCGCTTCATTCACTTTATCCATGTTTCCATTCACCATCGCAAATAGCAAGCCAACGATCGTCATTCCCACCCAAATATAGTTAACCATCCGCCTTCACACCCATCTGCATCGCAAATAAGTCTTTCCAGTACTGTAGCCAGCCTTTTTTCTCTGTTTTGATTGGTTCAAAGTAAATCGGAATGGACCGAACTTGACGGTGATCAAAATAGACAACAGCCCGGCCTACTAATGACGGAACGTTTTGACCTTCCTTCCAAGCCTTTTTAGGCTTTAACAATTCATAATTCACTTCCACTTTTTTTTCTTCTTTTTTGGTCAGAGGCAATACTACTTCTGTCTTTGTGTAAACTCGTCCTTTATAATAGGAGTTTTCTACTTTGTCAATTTTTCCTTTTGGCAAAACCACTTTTGGATCGTATCGATCAAATGCATAGTCAAACATTTTGATATGGTCATCCCAATCATTTGGATCATTCAAAGTGACAGCAATTAAATCAAAGTCTCCTTTTTTTGCAGTAGATACTAGCGTCCTTTTCGCTTTTTTGGTATACCCGGTTTTTCCGCCTGTACAATATGGATATTTTTCCGTCAGTAGTTTATTTTTATTTTTCCATACCCTGTCCCAATCTCCTCTAGGATCAGGCACTTTGTACAATTTAGTACCTGCAATTTTTCGATATGTTTTATTTTTCATCGCATATCTCGTTAACAGCGCCATATCGTAGGCTGTAGAAAAATGATCATCCGAATCATCAAGACCATGTGGGTTGGAAAAATGAGTGTTTTTCATGCCAATCTCTTTCGCTTTTTGATTCATGAGAAAAACGAATCCTTCTACACTTCCCCCCACGTGTTCTGCAATGGCAACAGCTGCGTCATTTCCCGATCTCAGCATTAATCCATAAACAAGGTCTTTTAGTTTTATTTTTTCCCCTGATTGTAAATAAAGGGAAGAACCTTCTGTATGAACGGCACGCTCTGACACTTTGACCGTATCATTTAATTTTCCGGATTCAATTGCCACAATGGCCGTCATGATTTTCGTAATGCTGGCAATCCGCCTTATCTCGTGGGGGTTTTTTTCATACAATATGCGGCCGCTGCTTTGATCCATCAAAACGGCGCTTTGTGCGCTGATCGATAATTCCGCCTTTACCGGCTTGGGCCATAAAGGAACAAGCAGCAAAAGGGAGAAACATATGTAACCAAAACTCCTTTTCATGTCCGCCCTCTCCTTTTGTTGTTTGTACAAGTCTATGCGGGAGAAATCGGCATATGAAGAAAAATTGTCGCGCTCTTCATCAAGGCTGAGTAGAAAGGAATAGAATTTAGCAGCTGCATGTTTAATAGGGACCATTCATGGCAGTGTTTCTTCATTCTTTCACTTATCATTCAAATTGGCATACGAAAAGGGCAAAAGTCATTTCATTTCAAAATAACTTTTGCCCTCACATGAACATTTTGAATTGTATAAAGGTTCTAAAGCTCCTTCTCAATTCACTTTATCGTGAATGAATTATTCCTCGAATTGTAATGTATCCTGGAATTTTTCAAAAAATAAATCCGCATCCTGCTGATACTCCTCTCCCTCAGGCTGTCGTAGCAGTGGCAATTCATTTAAATCTTTCAGTCCGAAGTAATCGAGAAACTCATTTGTAGTACCATACAAAATCGGTCTTCCTGGGCTTTCTTTTCTCCCGACTTCTTTAATCAACCCTTTTGATATCAGCGTCTGAATAGGACGCTCCGTTTGGACGCCGCGGATTTCCTCAATCTCTACTTTTGTAATCGGCTGTTTGTAAGCGACGATGGCCAGCGTTTCCAGCGCCGCTTGCGATAATGACTGGGGCCGCGCCGTTTCGACCATCTTTTTTAAATAAGGAGCATTTTCTTTTTTTGTAGCAAGTTGAAATGAATTAGCCCACTCGATGATCTGCAATCCCCGTTGTTCATTGCTTTCATATTCCTGCTTTAAATCATGAACAATGTCCATAGCTTCGTATTCTTCAATTTCCAAAACATCTGCGATTTGTTTTAACGTCAATCCTTCGTCTCCGGCAGCAAATAGCATACTCTCTAGGATGCTTTTCCAATGAATCAATTCCAATCGTTATGATCCTCCTTTCACTGCCAAGAAAATTTCAGAAAAATTTTCATCCTGTTCTGCCACTATTTGGTTTCTTTTCATTAACTCCAAGATAGCTAAAAACGTCACGACAATCACTTCTTTGCTTGTTTCAGAGAATAATTGGGAAAACTTTTGGCGTTTTCCGGATGAGCGCAGCGTCTTTAAAATTTCATCCATTTTTTCTTCAATCGGAATTTCTTCTCTGGCAATTTTGGCAGAAAGAGGCCGTTTCAGCTTTTTCCTCCGCAGCATTTTGTGATAAGCGCCAATCATATCATACACGGTGACATGTAGATCTTTTAACGGGGGCTCCTCTTTGGCATAGGAAGATAAGTCTGCAGGAGGTTTCGTGAAGATCTGTCCTCTTTCCGCCTCTTTTTCTTTTAACAGCTTCGCCGCCTCTTTAAATTGTTTATATTCTATCAACTTTGTCACTAATTCTTCTCGAGGATCTTCCGGCTCCCATTGCTCAACATCATCGATCACTTCTTCTTCTTGCTTTGGAAGCAGCATTTTACTCTTTATCGCTAACAGCGTTGCCGCCATGACTAAATATTCGCTAGCTACATCCAGTTCGAGCTCCTTCATCGTATGAATGTACAGCATGTATTGCTCGGTAATTTCCGCCATTGGAATATCATAAATATCGATTTCAAGATGCTGAATTAAATGAAGGAGCAAATCTAAAGGCCCTTCAAAACCTCCAACTTTTACATTAATCTGCATATCATCACCAATTCTAAAAAGAAGAAGCTTTTTCTTCTCTAAAATCATCAGGTATTGGAAAATTGTCCATACTAACCATTATTAGTATAGTAGATAACCTGCTTGTTCTCCAAATTTTATTTTCATTATACTTTTTTCATCATTCGTGGTAAGCTATATCTGAATTGTGAAAAATCAATCTGAGGTGTTCTCAAGTTGACATATCCTGTTTCTTACTTATTGTATTTAGCCCATTTTCATATGGACCATGATTATTTTGAATGTCATGAAATATTAGAAGAATATTGGAAAAATGAAACAAATCAAGAACACGACTCCGTTTGGGTCTTTCTGATTCAAATCGCGGTTCTTTGTTATCACCATCGCCGCGGAAATTTCAAGGGTGCTGGTAAATTGCTGTTGAAGGTCCAGACACGGCTGAAAAAAAATCAAAAGGAACTCTTTCAGTTAGGAATCGATGCAGACCAGCTTTCTCATTTGCTTTTATCTCGTTATCAAGATATTATAAATGAGAAAGAGTTTCGGCCGTTTGCTCTCCCGCTGAATAATTCCAATTTGAAAAATCAGTATATACAATTAGCCAAACAATTTTCTATTTCCAACTGGAATGACATCCGCAATCGAGAGTACATTATCAATCGACATTCGCTGCGCGACCGTTCGAGTATTATAGCAAACCGTCTGAAGTCACTGGAAAAACGGCGCCATTTAACTGCCTCCGTATGGAAAGAACGCTGAACTTCTTAAAAGATCTTCCTTCTATTCTTTTCAAACTTCTTACAAATGCGCCGCGAGATTTAACGGCAGGCGTAAAAAAAGAGTGCCCAATCTTTTGGAACACCCTTTTGCCACATCTGATTAAACTTCATCCTGATTTAACTCGC
Source organism: Caryophanales bacterium (assembly GCA_014896555.1). Classification (GTDB taxonomy): domain Bacteria; phylum Bacillota; class Bacilli; order Bacillales; family DSM-4216; genus Bacillus_O. Next base: position 37,408 of record JADBKC010000002.1, read on the forward strand.
AATTATCGAAAAATGCAGCCGTATACTCATTAGGTTTGAGCTGCTTATCACTATGAAGTTCTTTGAGAGCTTTCAGCATTGCTTTTCCGATTCCTTCTTGACGGTAGGAAGGATTGACAGAAATATGTTGAATTTCAGCAATATTTCCCTCTTTTAGTTGAATTCCAACGACACCGACAATATCTTCTTTATCTTTTTTTTTCCATAAATACAGCTGCCATTGATCATTTGTTTCATATGTTTTCATGGTTTGCTGTAGCTTTTTAACGTCCTTTTCATTAGGCATGAACGATAACAAGCCCATTGCAATTTTTTCAAAAGACTTTTTATAACGAATCAGCATTCTTAATCCCTCTTAAGTTCGTGTATTTCCGCTACACTCTTTCCCATTCATCCAATGACATAGCTGTAACTATATTACTAAAATTTATCGAAGGAATCAACTTGTCTTCTGAAATGGAAATATATGCCTTTTCAAAACCGTTGTCTAGCCAAAATCAAGGCTGAAGAATGCATCTCCTCATTCCTTTATACACCGCTTTTATTTTTTCATTACGCATTTTCAATGGATACAGTAAGTGGTAAGTCTAATTTCAGCAAATCTTCATAGCTTTCCCTTTTGATGACAAGCTGCGCTTCACCGTTTTCGACAAATACAACAGCTGGACGTGGAATCCGATTATAATTGTTGGCCATTGAATAGCCGTATGCTCCCGTACAAAAAACAGCCAAAATGTCTTTATGGTTCGGTTTTGGAACAGGCAAGTCCCATATCAGCATGTCTCCCGATTCACAGCATTTTCCTGCAACGGATACTGTTTCTTCTACTGGATCATTCATCCGATTCGCAATGACAGCCTCATATTTGGCATCGTAAAGAGCTGGTCGAATATTATCTGACATCCCCCCATCGATCGCCATATATTTTCTCACTTCAGGAATATCTTTCATCGAACCAATTGTATATAATGTCATTCCGGCGTCTCCCACAAGAGAACGTCCTGGCTCAATCCAAATTTCCGGCATCTTTAAATGAAGGAGCGCTGTTTGCTGTTTCACTTCCTGGATAATTTCTTCCACATAGCGGGACGGTTCAAGCGGATCATCCTCGCTCGTATATTTAATGCCAAACCCTCCCCCTAGATTCAAAACTTCAGGCTGAAATTGATATGATTCTTTCCATTCCGCCATTTTGGCCAATAATTTTTTGGCCGCCAGCTTAAATCCTGTTGTTTCGAAAATTTGCGAACCAATATGGCTATGAAGACCAAGAACATTGAAATAAGGTGACCGAAGGACCATTTTCAATGCTTCTTCACTTTGGCCGCTATTTAAATCAAACCCAAATTTGGAATCTTCCTGCCCTGTTAAAATATAGTCATGTGTATGAGCTTCCACTCCAGGGGTCACGCGCAGCAAAACATTTACTTGTTTCCCTTTCTTTTTACACAATTCCTGCAAGAGTTTGAGTTCGTAAAAATTATCAACGACAATGCACCCGATCTCGTAGTCAAGTGCCATTTCCAGCTCTTCTTCGCTTTTGTTATTGCCATGAAAATGAATTTTTTTACGTGGAAAATCTGCTTTAATAGCCGTGTACAGCTCACCGGCCGAAACAACGTCAAGCGACAATCCTTCTTGATCTGCCAGCTGCAGCATAGCGATGGAGGAAAACGCCTTGCTTGCGTACGCAACTTGGGCCTTAACCCCTAACCGTTCAAATGTATTTTTAAATCCGCGCGCCCTGTTTCGGATCATGGCAACATCATATACATAAAGCGGTGTACCGTATGTTTTCGCCAATTCCACTACATCCGCGCCGCCAAATACTAAATGACCGTGCTCATTAATGGCAGCTGATGAATGTTCTACCATTTCAATCCCTCATTCCGTCATCCTATTTCTGATATAATCACCGCAAGATTCTGATAAATCCATTTATGAAAACAATCGGCAGCCAAACACTGTCGATTGATCTCGTTTCATAAAAAAGATAAATGTAATATAACATATATTTGAAATCAGCTCAACTTCAAGATCATCGCTTTGTGCCTCCATCCTTTATATCCTATTTTCCGCATAATAAAACAGAGTAGATTGATATGGCAGGGAGGTTGTTTCAATCATTATGATTTGGTCGGCTGTTTGTATCGATCTTGCGGATGAACAATGCTTGGACGAATTTTTTCTCCCGGAACAGGACGCCTCACTAACACATTTAACAATGCTTTTGGATGAAAAGGGATGAGCGGCCATAAATATGGTGTATTTAAAGAACGAATACTGGCCAGATAGATGATAAAAACGGTACAGCCGATGACAAATCCCGGAACTTTAAAAAGGACGACCATGATGAGGAGAAACATTCTTGCCAACGTATTGGCAATGCTTAATTCATAGCTAGGAGTCGTAAAAGTACCAATGGCCGCAACAGATACATATAAAATGACTTCTGGAACAAACAGTCCTACATCTACTGCAATTTGACCGATCATCACGGCTGCAATCAGACCCATAGCCGTTGATAATGGTGTCGGTGTATGAATGGCCGCAATCCTGAAAAATTCGATTCCCAAGTCGGCTAAAAAGAGTTGGACCACCACAGGAATGTGAGACTTTTTGTGAGGCCCAATATAATCGATTTGACTAGGAAGCAATGATGGATCTTTCACACATAAATACCAAAGAGGCAAAAGAAAGATGGAAATAAAAATGCCGATAAAACGCGCCCATCGGACAAATGTCCCTACAGCTGCCGCCTCCCGATATTCCTCGGCATGCTGGACATGGTGAAAAAACGTCGTAGGAGTTATAATGACGCTTGGCGATGTATCCACAATAATCATCACATGACCTTCCAATAAATGAGCGGAAGCGATATCCGCTCTTTCTGTATAGCGAACAAGTGGATACGGGGTATAACCTTGCTTCAGCAAAAATTCTTCTACTATTTTATCGGCCATAGGCAAGCCGTCGATTTGAATACTTTCAAGTTCTTGCCTGATCACGTTGACTAAGTCGGGATTGGCCACATCTTTAATATACCCAATCGCTACATCCGTTTTGGAGCGTTCCCCCACTTTCAATAATTCGAATCGTAATCGTTCATCACGGATTCTTCGTCTTGTTAATGCCGTATTCATAATGATATTTTCCACATAGCCATCACGGGAGCCACGCACAACTTTTTCGGTGTCCGGCTCTTCCGGGGTCCTTCCAGGATAATGCCGAACATCGACGATAAAAGCCTCTTCTTCTCCTTCCACTAAAACGGCCACAAGCCCGGATAGTACTTGATCTACCATTTCATCAATCGTTTTCACTTTTTGCACCGATTGATTGACAATTCGATTTTCCACGATCTCTTTTACTCGAATGGTGTTTTTTTCTGTATCGTTGAGACGAGTCAAATACATTAAAATCGCTGTAATAAAGGTCGTATCACATAAACCATTCACATAATAAATATGAACATTTTTTCTTATAATTTTTAGTTTCCTAACGCCGAGATCAAAACTAGTGCCCAATCCCACCCTTTCTTTCATCATTTCTTCAAGATGAGAAAGATCTGAAGGAATATTGGTTTTTGTATTGAGATCTTTCTTTCCCATTTTTTACGCTCCTTTCTAAGTATCTCCACAAACACACTTTTCATCGCTACAGCCGGGCAAAATACATCCAATGAAACAGAGATCCAGCCACTTTCCCCAGCACTAATGCCATTAATAGCCATACGATTTGATCATCAATGCCTATTCTTTTCGCTAATATTGGCAACACGTTCGTGACTTCTGTCAGTGCTGCAGCAAGCATTCCAATAAAAATGCCATACATAAGCCCAATTGGAATCAAAAACGCCGGAAAGAATGAATATATCACTTTCCCGAAACTGATCAAACAGCCGAACAATGCTCCAAGCACAACCGCCCATTCATATTGGCTGATCTTGTGGACGGTTTTGGTCAGCTGTGTAAGACGTGGAACGATTCCCAGCACACTTAGAAAAGCAACAAATCCTCCTCCGACGGATAAACCACCAGCAAACCCGACAAAAGCAGCCATCGCCTCTTTAATCATCATTCAGTTTCTTCATACTTTCTTTGTTTTCATGTACAATCATGTATTGGTCTAAATCTTGCTGGTAGTTGAACATTTCGACTTCTAACGGGCTTGGCTCTTCGTTAATACGTTTCTGAAAGACATGATTAAAGAATAAAATCATTCCCACACCTAAACCAAGTGAGTACGGAATTTGGAAAATCAGTGGATTTTGTTCCTCTTTTCCCGTGATAATTCGATACAGCTCCCTATGAACTTTTCCCATGCTCACATCTTCATGAAAGTTCATAATGGTAAAAGCTGCTCCGATAAATAACAGCAGCCAGACGCTGACAAACAACAGCGGAGAAGCTTTCTTTTTCTTATAAATCACTTCTACAATCGTCTGCGCCGGCCCAATGGTTTGAATATCAGCCTGCGGCAACGCTTTTAAAATTTGATCAATCACCTTTATGACATCGATAATAATAAAATTTTTATCCTCTTTTCTAATCTGATAAATGGGCAAGTTTTGCAAAGTGTTCAAATACGGTTCTGGTGCAATAATTTGAGCAAGATCTTTTAATAATAGTTTTTGTAACTCGGCACATTGCAGCTTGTTTCTAATCCGAATGTAAATTGTTGTTTCCATATTTTTACCACTTCCTGAACGATCAGTTTGTTTCTGTTCATAGTATGAGCCGTTTTGGTTATTTTTTTCAATCCAATAACTGTCAGTCATAATGAACAAACCTTTATCCATGAACCGGTAAAAGCCTCTCGAGTTTTATGTAAGGCAGGAAACCAATCCATTTTGGACCGAAAAAAAGCACATGAACCGTTACGATTGGTTCATGTGCGTTCTCATTTGAATTAAAATCTTTTTCTCAAGCCTTGACACTTGCACTTGAGATATTCCTAGCCTTTCCGCTACTTCCGATTGCGTCTGATCTTTATAATAGCGCAAATAGACAATCAGCCTCTCCCGTTCATCCAATTCACGAATCGCCTCTTTCAGCGCCATTTTATCAAACCACTGCTCATCATTTTGATCAGCCATTTGATCCAGCAAGGTGATAGGATCGCCGTCATTTTCATATACCGTTTCATGTATAGAGGTAGGCATTTTGCTAGCTTCTTGCGCCATAACAATTTCTTCCGGCGAGAGATCTAAATGCGCTGCCAATTCATTGATTTTGGGAGCACGACCTAAACGTTTCGTTAATTCATCCTTTGCTTTTCGCACGCGGTTTCCCATTTCTTTCAAGGAGCGGCTCACTTTTACAGTTCCGTCATCCCTTATAAACCTTTGTATTTCCCCAATAATCATCGGCACCGCATAGGTCGAAAACTTCACATCGTAAGTCAAATCAAACTTATCTACAGATTTTAATAATCCGATACAGCCAATTTGAAACAAATCATCTGGTTCATATCCCCTGTTTAAAAAACGCTGTACAACAGACCATACTAGCCGCATATTTTTTTGGACAAGGAGCTCTCTAGCCTCTTGGTTGCCTTGCTGGCTTTTTCTGATCAATTCTTTCACTTCATGATCTTTTAAGATGGATGGTTTACCTTTATCCTTTTTCAGTTCCACGTCCATAGGCACGACTCCTTAGTTACACAATGCTTTGCTGTTGGCGATGTGTTTAATTAATCGAATCGTGGTGCCTTTTCCAGGTTGTGAGATCACTTCGACTTCATCCATAAAATTTTCCATAATTGTAAAGCCCATTCCTGAGCGTTCCAATTCAGGCTTCGTTGTAAACAAAGGTTGGCGAGCTTCTTCGATATTGGCTATCCCAATTCCCTCGTCCCGAATGACCATGTCGACAACGCCATCTTCAATGGCGACAGAAATATAGATCATTCCTGCGGGATTGTTTTCATATCCATGAATAATGGCATTCGTCACAGCTTCTGATACGACGGTTTTGATTTCCGTCAATTCATCCATTGTCGGATCTAGTTGTGCGATAAAAGCAGCTACTGTCACTCGAGCAAATGATTCATTTTCACTAATAGCACTGAATTGCAAACTCATTTCATTCCGCATTCTACGCTACCCCCAATCTCACCAAAGCGCCTGTCTCTGATTGTTCCAATCGAATGATTTTGAACAGTCCCGACATTTCGAACAGCCGCTTGACAGATGGAGATATGGCGCAAACGACCATCTCACCATGTTTTTGCTGAATTTGTTTGTATCTGCCTAATATGACTCCGAGCCCGGAGCTGTCCATAAAGGATAAATGCTCTAAATTCAAAACAATATGACGAATATCATATGTTTCGATTGTTTCTGACGCCTGTTTTCTCAATGATTCAGCCGTGTGGTGGTCCAATTCGCCGCTTAATCGAATGCAGAGCACGTCCGTTTTCACTTCCATATCAATCGCTAGACTCACAGCGTTTTCCTCCTTTAATCCTTTGCTAGTGAGTCAATTCGACTTATGAACCACGGAATCCTTCTCCTTGACAAAACTAGTAACTATTCGCCAGAACCAGTGGATTTTTTACAAAATATTTTATCTTCTAAATCAAATGTTTTATTCCTCCGCCTTCGTAAACAAGTTAAACGCTTTTTTGTAGAATTGCCACCAGCCGGCTTTTTTCACATTTTCGTCGCTGATCAACGGAGTTTTGGACAAAATTTTTCCATCTTTTTTCAAAATGAGCTCACCAATTTTGTCCCCTTTGTGAACGGGTGCTTTTATAGTTTTTTTCAAGCGAATGTCCCTCTCAAGCTTATTCAACTTCTCGCCTTTTTTGATAAGGACTGAGACGCTTTCAGCTGTTCTAGCGTCAATTTTGGCTTTTTTCCCTTTGGAAACTTTTACTTGGCCCAACGTTTCTCCCTGTCCGTAAATTGGGGAGGTTTCATAGCGCGCAAAGGCGTAATCCAGCATTTTAGAAATTTGTGTATTTCTTGACTTCGGAGTTGGTGCTCCAAATACGACTGCGATGACGCGCATATTATTTTTTTTCGCTGTAGCTGTTAAACAATATTTGGCATCGTTCGTAAAACCGGTTTTCAAACCATCTACTCCCGGATAATGTTTGACTAGCTTATTCGTATTGACAAGCCAAAATTTTTTATCGGTGTTTTCACGGAGATAGGATTCATAAAGGCCCGTATATTTTGTAATTTGCGGGTACTTTAACAGCTCTTTTGCCATCAAAGCCATATCGTAAGCAGAACTGTAATGGCCTTGAGCTGGAAGACCAGTCGGATTTTGAAAGTTTGTATCTTTCAATCCCAATTCTTTTGCTTTTTTGTTCATCATTTTCACAAATTCTTCTTCGCTCCCCGCAATATGCTCTGCCAAGGCAATAGAAGCATCATTTGCAGATCCCACCGCGATGGCCTTTAGCATTTCCTTCACCGTCATCTCTTCACCAGGCTCCAAGAAGACTTGTGAACCGCCCATGGAAGCCGCTTTTTCGCTTGTTCTTACTTGATCATTCCAATGAAGGCGACCTTCTTGTATAGCTTCCATAATGAGAATCATCGTCATAATTTTGGTCATAGATGCCGGAGGAAGCCGTTCATGGCTGTTTTTGTCATAAAGAACCGCTCCTGTATCTCTTTCAATTAAAACAGCGGATTTCGCTTCATCGGCCAGTTCCGATTTTGTCCCATCCTTTTGCTTTTCTTCTGCAGAAGCGAATGATGACATAGTTGATACCCATAGGAACAGAGCCGCGAAGACGATCAAGAATCGTTTCATTTTTCTACCCTCCATTTGTTTTGTAAGCTATCTAAGCCCATTTTTTCCATTTTCATAAATTTTATGCAAAGTTTTCCTGGAATAAACCAAAAGAAAAGGCCAGCCTCTCCTCTCAATAAACAGATCATGCCATTGACGATTCTGTCTATTGAGGCATTAGAGAGGCCAGCCTCATAAAAGCTTGCAAGCCGTTTTTATTTTGTAACGACTTCGTAGATTAATGTCGGCGCCTTTACTTTTTCCTTTGAAATCTGGATGCTTTCATATAACTTTTCTTTTACATTTTCAACATCTTCGCGATTGCTGTAAATGGTGACGATCGATTCACCTTTTTTGACTTCGTCTCCGATTTTTTTCTTCAGTACAAGACCCACTGCCAGATCGATGGTCGATTCTTTTGTGGCTCTTCCTGCCCCGAGCCACATTGCTGCCGTTCCAATGCTGTCTGCTTCCATTTCCGCTATATAACCATCTTCCTTAGCGGGCAGGTCGATTTTGTATTTTGCCTGCGGCAGTTTATTCGGCTGATCCACTACAGAAGCATCGCCTCCTTGGGCAGCTAAGAAAGTTCGAAACGTTTGCAATGCCGATCCGTTTTGAATGGATGCAAGCAGTTTCTCGCGCGCTTCTTCCAGCGTATTAGCTTGTTTGGCAAGCAAAACCATATAACTGCCTAAAGTTAAACAAAGTTCGGTTAAGTCTTTCGGTCCTTCCCCTTTTAATGTATCCATTGCCTCTTTTACTTCCAAAGCGTTGCCGATCGCATAGCCAAGGGGCTGACTCATATCCGAAATAATGGCCATCGTCTTCCGTCCAACTTGATTGCCGATGCGAACCATCGCTTCCGCCAGCTCGCGTGCGTCTTCTCTTGTTTTCATAAACGCGCCCGCTCCGGTTTTGACATCCAGTACAATGGCATCGGCACCCGCAGCGATTTTTTTGCTCATAATGGAACTGGCGATCAGCGGGATACTATCTACCGTAGCCGTTACATCACGGAGAGCATATAATTTTTTATCAGCAGGTGTTAAGTTCCCGCTTTGTCCGATAACAGCCAATTTGTTTCGGTTTACGAGTTCTATAAATTCGCTGTTTTCGATTTCTACGTGAAAGCCGGGTACAGACTCTAGTTTATCAATAGTGCCGCCGGTGTGACCTAAACCGCGTCCGCTCATTTTAGCAACCGGTACGCCAACGGAAGCCACAAGCGGTCCAAGTACAAGTGTCGTCGTATCACCCACTCCTCCAGTAGAGTGCTTATCAACTTTAATTCCGTGAATCGCCGATAAGTCAATTTGATCTCCGGAGTGAACCATTGCCATCGTCAAATCTGCTCGCTCTCTTTCCGTCATTCCCTGAAAATATACGGCCATTAACAACGCGCTTACTTGATAATCCGGAATGTCTCCTTTTGTGTAGCCGTTAATAAAAAATTGAATTTCTTCTGTAGAAAGCTCATTTCCGTTTCTCTTTTTTTCAATAATATCTACCATTCTCATCTGTTCTCACCGCTTTTCGAATGATTTCTATGCCATTTTATGGTTTGTTCCATCGTTTTCTTTATTGTCTTTCATAATGAAATGGCCGTACAGTAGCCCTTTCATGAGGAGCAGAACATTAATCAAAAACCCATTTGATCCAAACGGTTTATTTTAAATAGGACAAAAAGCTTTCCCCGTGTTCTGGCATATGGACTTGGAAATTATCCGCCACGGTAGCGCCGATGTCTGCAAATGTTTTTCTGATTGGCAGCTCTTTTCCTCCATGAAAACGTTTTGAGTAAACGAGCAACGGTACAAATTCGCGTGTGTGATCCGTTCCGTGATGAATCGGATCATTGCCGTGGTCCGCTGTGATAATCAACAAGTCTTCATCTGTCATTTTGGCAAATACTTCAGGCAGTCTAGCATCAAATTCTTCAAGTGCTTTCCCGTACCCTATCGGATCTCTGCGATGGCCGTACAAAGCATCAAAGTCGACTAAATTGATAAAACTTAAACCGGTAAAATCTTGATCAAAAACCGAAATAAATTGATCCATTCCATCCATATTGGATTTTGTCCGAATGGCTTCGGTCACTCCTTCGCCATTATAAATATCGGAAATTTTTCCAATTGCGATGACATCGAAGCCGCTGTCTTTCAATTCATTCATAACCGTACGGCTATATGGCTTCAACGCATAGTCATGGCGATTGGATGTTCTAGTAAAATGGCCTGGTTCACCGATGAATGGACGTGCAATGACCCGTCCGACTTTATATTTTTCATCTAACGTCAACTCTCGGGCAATTTCGCAAATTTTATATAACTCTTCCAACGGTACAATCTCTTCATGGGCGGCAATTTGTAAAACCGGATCGGCAGACGTATAAACAATCAGCGCCCCGGTTTCCATATGTTCTTTTCCCAATTCTTCGATAATAGCTGTACCGCTCGCTGGTTTGTTTCCAATTACTTTTCGGCCTGTTTTCACTTCCAATTGGCGAATTAATTCCTCTGGGAATCCATTTGGAAATACTTTGAAAGGCTTATCCACTAGGAGACCCATGATTTCCCAATGGCCTGTCATCGTATCTTTTCCTTTTGATGCTTCTTGCATCTTTGTGTAATAGGCCAGCGGTTTTTCCACTTTTGGAATTCCTTTTAACTGTCTTATATGGCTCAATCCCAACTTCGCCATATTCGGCATGTTGAGGCCACCCGTACGCTCTGCAATGTGTCCAAGCGTATCTGCGCCTTTATCGTTGAATTTTTCAGCATCGGGAGCTTCCCCTATTCCTACAGAATCCATCACAATTAAATGAACACGTTTATATGTACCTTTTTCCACCTGTACAACCTCCTTATCAATTGATGCCGTGGCTTGATCTCAGAACCGGTCGATCAGGTTTCAACCCGCTTTGATTCTTCGACTTTGGATCAAGCGGCCACATCTTTTAAAACGATTTCATTTGCCGCCAGTTTCTCCCTCATGAAAAAAGATGTCTTTTCCTGATTTTCTCTTTGCCGCCAATGATACTTTCATTTTAACCCAAGCCCGTTTTCAAAAACAACTTGCAGTGGAGGTTGATCGACATTTAGGCTCTCGGATGAAATTTGGAATACACTTCCCGCAAGCGCGTCTTGGTGACATGAGTATAGATTTGGGTAGTGGAAATATCCGCATGACCCAGCATTTCCTGTACAGCTCTCAAATCGGCTCCATTTTCCAACAAGTGAGTGGCAAAAGAGTGCCTTAACGTATGAGGGGTCAATTCCTTTTCAATGTTCGCTTTTTTGGCTAGACCTTTTAAAATTTTCCAAAAGCCTTGCCTTGTCAGCCTATTGCCATGATGATTCAAAAACAAGGCATCTGTTCGATATTTCTTCGATTGCATATTCGGACGGCCATACTGCAAATATTGATCCAGCACATGAAGCGCCGTCTTTCCGACTGGAATAATTCTCTCTTTATTTCCCTTCCCGATGCAACGCAAAAAGCCCATCTTGAGATGAAGATCGTCTACATTCAAGTTTACCAGCTCGCTCACGCGTATCCCTGTGGCATAAAGCAGTTCCAGCATAGCCGCGTCTCTTAGTCCAGAAGGCTTTGACGTATCTGGAGCCTCAAGAAGCGCCTCCACTTCTGATAATGTTAACACTTTCGGAAGCGAACGTTCAAGATGAGGGGATTCAATATGGACAGAAGGATCTTGATCCGCCACTTTTTCTCTTAATAAAAATTGGTGAAAGGAGCGTAGAGAAGCAACGTGCCTTGCCAATGTTTTGGCGGATTTTCCTTCTTTTCTCAAGTGGTTAAGAAATTGAATGATATGAATTCTAGTGATCTGATTCACATCGGTGATTTGCTCTACCGTTTGCAAGTAATGCAAATAGCTTTTCAAATCGCGTTCATAAGAAACGATTGTGTTTTTGGCCAATCCTTTTTCCACAATTAAAAAGTGAAGAAAATCTTGTAAATAGTCATTCACAGGCCATTACTCCCCATCATGATAAAAAAGTAGCAATCGATCTTGCCAATGAACTTGATTGGCTTCCACGGATTGAAAAACTTTCACCGCGGAGCCTTTTGGCTTTTCGTAGCGATGATTGTTTTCATACTCTTGACTTATCCATATAATACCATAGTAAAAGAAAATCGTGCATCCCGTAAAAAGTAGAAATACTTTAATAGTCTGCCAAATCGTTTGAAACATTTGCATGCCTCCTAAACCACAATAACCTGTCCGGCCATTCTCACTCTAAAAATTCAGACCGTTTTTTATTACAAGCTATGACGGTTTTATGGAGGTTTATACATCATTCTTGAAATTTTGAGCAAAAAATAAAAAACCTTCCAAATAATGAAGGTTTTTAGTTGGCATGTTGTTTTTCACGATGATCTTTTTCCGCTTTTTCTTGGCAACGACGGCAAATGCCGTGAAAAGTAAGCCTATGGTCTTTAATCTTAAATTTCCAGCGTTTTTCAACGATTGCTTCTACATCTTCCAATAAATCTTCTTGGATTTCATCCACTGCTCCGCATTCAATACAGACTAGGTGATGGTGGAAATGGGCTGCCCCCTCTTGTCGAAGATCATATCGGGAGACGCCATCGCCAAAATTGATTTTGTCCACTACTTTTAATTCCGTTAAAAGTTCCAGCGTTCGGTAAACAGTCGCAAGCCCTATTTCCGGTGATTTCTCTTTCACTAGGAGGTAAACATCTTCAGCGCTTAAATGGTCGGCTTCATTTTCCAATAGCACCCGAACCGTCGCTTCCCGCTGAGGTGTTAATTTATAACTTGCGGAATGTAATTGTTTTTTGATTCGTTCAATTCGGCTTTCCATTCATGTTTTCCCTCCCTAGCCGATGTCTTTCTTATTATAACAAAAAGGGAGGAATAAGCAAAATAAAATCATTTTCATATGATAGCAAAAGATATTCTCTTTTAAGAATCATTATTTTAATACCATTTTCATTAAGCTAGGCGATAAGTAGGCTTCAATGCTCGCGGCAATCGTCACGATTCCAACCGCAATGATAAAATAGATTACATATCGTGAAAACATCGGCAAAATAGGAAAATGCCCTGATTGATGAATGAAGATTTTTTTTATTAATTGCAAAGAAAATGCAACAGCCGATGCCGCTATAAAAATAAAAGCAGGTATGATAAACAAATTTTGAGGAAGCACCGCCGCAATGCTGACTAAGAAACCTTTCCAGCCCATCTGATTCACTAAGAAACCGACGGAAAATCCGACGACAATTCCTTTCATAAACAAGAAAATAAAAATCAACGGCAAGCCAATAATGGAAATGCCTAATACCCATATAAGCCCTAAATATTTTAAATTATGCCAAAAACTTTGCTGAAAAAGGTCTTCACTAGCAGCAATATTTCCTTTGGAAACTTGTCCAAAAAAACGCTGCAAATAATAAAACAAATCTTCTTTTTGAACGTACGTAAGGCTGTTGACAATCACCGCGCCAAATACGATCCCCATTAAAAAAAGAGTCATGATAAACAAGTAAATTGAGGAATTAGCTTGTACATGCTGAACAATAGAATGGGACGTGGTCTTTTTCTGCATATGTCTTCCTCCTAAATTTCAGTTACTACACTGTATGCTGTCCCATTCTGTTTTATGCGAAAAAGATGTTTAAGCCACCAGCAGCTCCAAAACGGCGGACAATGTCCAATATTAAGAAGTAGTTTAAAAAGAAGCTCGCCTTAAATCCAGGCCAGCTTCTCGATACCATTTTTTCTTTATCATATATTTCGAAAGTTTGAAAAAATGTTCACTTATGATTGCCTTCTTTTAATTTCAAGTACTGTATCGCATAAACCGTTTTCGCATCCGCTATTTTGTTTTCTTTTATACATTGTTCTGCTTCCTCCAAAGTGATTTCCATCAACTCCACAAATTCATCTTCATCTGCCGCTTTGGCATTCTCTTTTTTGCTCAATCCTTCTGCCATATATAGATGAACCATTTCATTCGCAAATCCCGGAGATGTGTAGAATGAAATAATAGGAGTCAATTTTTCGCACACATATCCGGTCTCTTCTTCCAACTCCCGGTGAGCCGTGTGATCAGGATTTTCTCCAGGCTCCAGTTTTCCCGCCGGAATTTCCACGAGCGTCCGTTCCAACGGCTTTCGGTATTGTTCGACCATCACAATCTTTCCGTCCTTTGTAATGGGAAGGATGGCGACAGCACCAGGATGCTTGACAATTTCCCGCTTCGATCGTTTTCCATCCGGCAGCTCTACTTCATCCACTTGAACTTTAATAATCTTTCCGTCAAAAATAAGTTCCGTTGACAATGTTTTTTCTTCTAAACGTGACATCTTCACCTCTCCTTTTCATGGGCCCCTTTGTTCTATTCAGCCTTTCCCATCATAAAGTGTACCATAAAGCCATTCCCGATCTGATTGTATTTTCTTGAGGCGCTGCCTACAATCGAGAACTTTCCGATTTCTCCAAATAGCATCATTGCTGGGAATGAACACATCTAAACGAAGCAAAAAACGCTTTTCGTTTTGTTGCCGACGGGATTTTGCTGCTGAGAAATTCCTGTTTCTATTCGCGAAAGGGGAAAAAATCGAAATAAGCGTGCCGGGGGGAAAGAAAATGAGAGTGTACATAGGAAAAGAAAAATTCATATTGACAGGAAAAGCGCAGGAAATCTGCTTGATGCTAAAACAATACGCCAAACAACATATATGTGTAACTGAATTGCTAAAAAAGCAAGTCTAAAAGAAGGCATTGTCTTCTCTTTTCTCGATTCGATATTATAAAAGAAAAAGGTGGTGTTCAATCTCATGGAAAAAAGACAGCTGGGCCGTTCTACTCTTATGGTCAGCAAATTGGGGCTTGGGTGTATGTCTCTTGACACCGATGTCAAACTTGCAAGAGCGATAATCGAAGCAGCTCTTGATGAAGGAGTCAATTATTTTGACACGGCCGATTTATATGATTACGGCGAAAACGAAAAAATAGTCGGACAAACGTTAAAAAGTGTGCGAGATCAAGTGATCATCGCAACAAAAGTGGGAAACCGCTGGAATGATAAAAAAGACGGCTGGCATTGGGACCCCAGCAAATCTTATATCAAAGAAGCAGTGAAAGACAGCCTTCGCCGTTTAGGCACCGATTATATCGACCTTTATCAATTGCACGGTGGAACGATGGAAGATCCGATAGAAGAGACCATCGAAGCTTTTGAAGAGCTAAAATCGGAAGGAATCATCCGATATTACGGCATTTCCTCCATCCGTCCGAATGTGATTCGCACGTACGCCAAACATTCTGACATTGCAAGCGTCATGATGCAATACAATCTTTTGGACCGCCGGCCGGAAGAAGAAGCTCTTCCGCTTTTGCACGAACACGAAATCAGCGTCGTCACACGCGGCCCTGTTGCCAAAGGACTGCTAAGCACACGCTGGCGGGAAAAAGTGGATGCCTCTGGATATTTGAATTATTCCTATCCAGAATTGAAAAACGTACTTTCATCGATCGAAAACTATTTTCAAAACACTAGGACACTAACGGAGGCAGCCCTTCAATTCAACTTATCCCACCCCGCAGTGGCCGCTGTCGTTGCCGGCGCCAGCTCTGTTGAACAATTGAAAGAAAATGTTCGGGCTGTTAACCGTCCGCCGCTTTCTGTAGAAGAATACTCTTTCTTAAAGAAAATGACCAAAACGAACCTATACGAACAGCACCGTTAAACCTTAAGGGAGTTTCTCGAAGGCGATGTTGCCTTTGAGCAGCCTCTCTTCCGAACAATTGTTAAATCAATGTTATGTAAAATTTTTAGCAGGAAGGGAAGCAGCCGCAAATCACACTGATTTCCGCTTCTCTTTCCGTTGAGAAACGGGTGGCTTACCAGCCGTGTGTAAGTGAGTGATTTATTTAAAATCCTTCCAATCTAACCGGCTTTCATTCAGCAATTCTTCAAAGCTTTTATTTTTTTCTCTCCTTTTTCTTTCTTCGCGCTTTCTTTCCGCTTCTGCTTTTTTCTTCATTTCTTCCTGTTTCTCAAGTTCTTTTTGCGCCATCTTTAGCTGTTTTAGCACTTCTTCGTTGAGAGTGTCTTTTAACGTTAGCTGTGATTCTTGATCGACCTTCTTTTCCTTTGCCTTTCTCATGAACGAACTTCCTTTCTTCTGTTCTTTCTTTTATCATAACGAATTCGGCTTTCAAACAAAAGATTTTCACTTTGCTATATCGATTTTCTTTCCCGCAAGCACCACTTCCGGCAGCGCAGGGAATCTGCTATACTTGGTTCAATCATGGGGAGGGATGGAAAATGAAAAAATGGAAGTTAGGATTAAGCGCTTTTTTGGCGGCGGCTCTAGGTGTTGGATATTATTTTTCCAATCGTCTATTATACATAAAGAAAAAGGATGACCAGTTCATCTTAAAACGGGAAATGGATGCAAAACAGTTTAACCGAAAGGATTTTGCCCGGCTGCCAAAAGAAGAAATTTGGATTTCGTCGCCTTTTGGATATCCGTTGAAAGCGGTCTTGATCCGCCCGTATCCCCATAAAAAATTTATGATCTTTTGCCACGGTGTGACAGAAAATAAATTCAGCTCGATCAAATATTTGAATTTATTTTTGAAACTTGGCTTCAACGGGATGATTTATGACCACCGCCGTCATGGAGAATCGGGCGGAAAGACGACAAGCTATGGATTTTATGAAAAGCATGATTTAAAAGCAGTAGTGGACGAGTTGATCAAAAGGGAAGGCGAAGACGTCTTTTTCGGGATTCACGGCGAATCGATGGGCGCCGCGACCGCGCTTTTATACGCTGGAGAGATTTGCGACCGCGCCAATTTTTATATCGCTGACTGCCCTTTCTCTGATTTTCGCAAACAAATCGCCCGCCAAATGAAACAAGAATTAGGATTGGCCCCTAAGCCGCTTGTTCAACTTGCGGAATGGTCAGTATTATGGCGGGATGGTTTTTCTTTAAAATCGGTTTCTCCCCTTGCCGCAGTCAGTGCTATTCGCCTTCCGGTCT
>JADBKC010000126.1 GCA_014896555.1 Caryophanales bacterium
TAACGGCTGTTCTCGCGCACCTCGAGAGTTTTTGATGACATTAATCAGATTATAATCCTTATATTCATGGATTTCATCAAACACCCCTATATGGGTGTTTAATCCATCCAGTTTTTCCGAATCAGAGGCTTGCGGCTCGATTTTGGAAAATGTTTCATCATAGTGAATTGCATCTCGTAAAGGTCGGAAGTATTTTCTCAGCTTTGGCGAAGCCTTGATCATTGCTTTAGCTTCGTCAAACAAAAGTCTTGCTTGCTTCATTGAGTTGGCAAGTAGAGGAATATCTGCTCCATTTTCACCGTCTTTACTGACTCCATAGAGAGATAATCCGGAGATAAGGGTAGTTTTTCCGTTTTTCCGGCCAACAAAAATAAGGCCCTCTTTAAAGCGCCTTAGCTTCGTGTCTTTGTGAACCCAACAAAATAAACTTCCGATTACAAAATGTTGCCAAGGTTGGAGAATAAGCTGTTTGAAATTCCCTTTTGATGGTTTACAAAACTTTTCTATGAATCGGATCGGCCTATGGCCTAGATCTTCATCAAAAATATAGGGGAAATCGTCTGTTCCTTGTCTTTTCAGGTCATTTAAATGCCTTTTAGAAGCCTGGACAACCTTTTTACTCGCAATTATATTTCCTGCTACAACCTGTTCAGCGTACCATGTAGCGAGAAGTTTTGGAGAAGGTTTATTGAGAACGTTAATGATACCGCTAGAAATCTTTGAAGTCGTCGTCATCTTCGTTCACAACCTTCTTACGCTGAGCAGGTGTCAAACCTAAAGATTTTAGCAAGTTATTTAAGGTCTGAACCGTCTTTGTAAGTTCGATGGAAAGGGGGTTTTTGACCAGATTAGTCGCCCCTGCTTTATTCGTATATTCATACATCAAATCCGTTTTCTTAATTTCATTTTTTAGCCTTCTGTAAAACTGGTGCGTTTCCGCATAAAGCTTTATCAATTCTTCATCTGACTCCTGGTAATCTTCCCCCAAATAGTCACGAATTTTTTGTGCAGTTGGTACGGACACATCCTTACCCCCCTTTCATGAAAAATTGATCCGCGTGGAAAACGAAGGGCCGCCGCCGGTCCCCAGCTGAAAAGGATTCAAAATTTTGGGGAGGGGGGCTATTCGTATTTTGTTCTCAATTCATGCAATTCCACAGCTAATTGTTTTTTCAACTCATCAATTTGTTCTTGAATGTTATCTATCTTTTTCACATTTTTCGTTTTACGAATCCTTGACCATAGATTTCTAATTTTCACTTGCTTGTTTCGGATACTTTTGTTTGTGTAAAACGAGGTATATTCTGCTGAACAATGCGGACAAGAAAAATAATTTCGTTCTACGTCTACTTCGATCTTTGTTTTCTGCATAGAGATCTCAAACTCTTCTTGGCATTTATCACAATGGGCAATCATCTCATCAACCCTTTACCACTTTAATCTTTTTACTGATTGTCTTTTCTTTTTTCTTCCCCTTCTCTGGATGTTCCTTGTTATGGCAGGCATTGCATAAGCTGATAAGGTTGTCCGGATCCAATGCTTTCTCTGGATGGTCCTTTAGTTCCTCAATATGATGGACCATATCGGCAGGTGTCAGCTTTCCCTTCTTCAAACAGTACTGGCATAGATGGTTGTCCCGGATCAAAACATATTGCCGGCACTTCTCCCAGGCTCTGCTTCTGTAGAAGGATCTTGCTTCCTGATCACGTTTGTATTTGTCGTAATATTGATATTGGTTCATATGATCATTCCTTCTTCTCTTCTTGCAACATCGCTTCTGCTTCATAGATAAGTCTTTTAAGCCTGTCGTTTTCTTTCTTGCGTTTAGTATCAACGACGATCGAATAAACAGAAGAGACAACGACCAATACAATACACCCATTGATAAGATCCTGATTATGATCTCTGACCACAACAGAAAGTTAATCATCCTTTTCAACTCCTTTCGTGCTCGTGACCGATTCCCACCCGCACCCATAGACACACCGAAGGAACGGACACACAATCTTATTGCCCGGTCTCCGGTCTGACCAAATACACTTCTCACATTTCATGCCCGTTCACTCCTTTATGCAAAAGAAAAAAGCACCTCGAATGAGATGCTTGAAAAACGAATTATCTTTCAACTGGCTCTTTAATATATTTAACAGTTCGACTTGGATTGAGTGCCAAAACCTTATTTCCTCTTATTGTCCAAGATTCCAAAATGAAAGAATGTATATATCGCGCTTCTTCCACTCGATCGTCTGTCTCAAGAGTAGACAATTTTATTTTTTCGATATCGCCATTGTCCAAACGATCTATAATTTCATTACTAGCGACAAAGCTTAAATCAGTTAATTCATCACCAAGTCGTTTACAACGCAAATCATCATATCTAATATTTCCGATATTTTCCTGAACACCATCTAATTCAACTTCTAAAGACCACACCTGAACAATTCTACCCACTAAATCATCTCCTTTCGCCATCACACTTCGTCAAAAGGAGACCATTTTCCTACAACTTTAGTTCGACAAATATTGACAAATAGTAGGATATATCTCCTATTATGCAGAAAGAAAAATAGAAGGAGGTGATTTATTATGTCAGATGATCTACTAAAACCTGGTGAGATAGCCCCAGAGTCAGGTCAATATGAAGTTGTAGGACCAAGAGGTGGTTCAAAGAATCGTGAAGTGACATCTGTCAAAGGAAAAAAGCTGCCGCCTACACAAAATCCGAATGAGAAATATAGACTAGTTGATCCTACAAAACACAAAAATAATAAATAAAAATTTAGAGGATATCAGAAACTCCATACTGATATCCTTTTTTTTCATCGAATACAATCCCAACAAAAAACGCCACCCGAAAAGGTGACGTTTATCAAAATAAAGAGGGGATTTGTCAACAGCTTACCTATATTGCTTACACTACCATAATACCTAATTGGTTTTGACTTGTATAGGACACGTTTTTGACACGTGTGTCACTCATAGAATCTTATGCTATCAACTCCAAATATCAGTGATGACAAGGCTTTGCAGGCTCTATCAACATCTCTGTACACTGTTCGTACATCCGTATTGTGACATGTCGCAACTTCTGCGGCTGAAAATTTTTTATCGGAAATATACAAAAGATAAATCGTTTGATAACTACGTTTATCTTCTTCTTTGGTGGACATGTCGCACATTACCTTATAAACAGCCAGCATTTTATCAATAAACTTCACCATTGCCATCGTTCTTTCTTTACTTCGTTTAATGGATTCAACCGCCAATTCCTCTTTACCAAGTTCGTCCAACTCTAAATACTTTTCTAAGCCTTTTAATTCTTCGGGAATGGATTCGCAATGCCGTTTAAAGTTTCGGTAGTTCCGCAAAAGCAATTTTGTATTCCGCAACCGCCGATCTCGTTTCTCTTTTTCCTGTTTTTGTCTTTGTTGTTCCAGGTGTTCAAATGCAGCCTGTGCAGCTGCTTTGGATATCACTTCAAGTTGTTTCTCACTTAATTTCATGTTCTCACACCCTCTTGCGCTTTATCAATTCTTACTTTCAACGCCTGCAACAGACGTTCTTGCGTATCCGTTTTTTCTTGCAAAGCGGCCATCACATCTTCATCGACGCCACCTTCAACCGCCAAATGATGTATAATGACTTTTTCAGTTTGACCTTGGCGATGGAGACGCTTGTTCGCTTGGGCATATAGTTCCTGGCTCCATGTCAACCCAAACCAAATGACGTGATTTCCACCTTGCTGCAAATTTAAACCGTATGCCGTGCTGGCTGGGTGAGCCAATAAAATATCAATCTGTCGATTATTCCAGTCGGTTTCATCCTGTGGAGTTTTCAACTCTCGCACTCTTAATTTTGTTTTCTGTAATGCTTTTAATAATCGATCTTTATCATGTTGGAAGCTGTAAAAAACTAAGGCTGGTTTTCCGTTCAATCCTTCGATCAATTCCATAAACGCCTCAATTTTACAGTCGTGAATATTGACGATGTTCCGATCCTCATCGTAGACAGCACCGTTGCAAAGTTGCAGCAATTTGTTTGTAAGAACGGCTGCGGATCCCGCATCGATGGTGGATCCATCTACTTGCAGAAGCATTTCGGTTTCCAGTTTTTTATACGCTTTTTGGGCTTTGCTGTCTAATACCACTGGAATGGTGTTATACATAATGTCAGGCAGTTCCAAATAATCTTCTGCCTTCATGCTGACACAGATGTCGCCAATAAGGTTTTGTATCACTTGATCCGCACCAATTTTCGGCGCATAAGAGAAAACGCGTTCTCGATTTCTTTGGTCCGGTTCGAAATACCGTTCACGAAAATGTGTGATTTTCTTTCCAAGTCTCTCACCACCGTCCAATAAGTACACCTGCGCCCAAAGATCAAGAAGTCCGTTTGGTGCCGGCGTTCCAGTCAAACCGACGATTCGTTTGATATGAGGGCGAACCCACTTTAACGCTTTAAATCGCTTCGCCTGGTGGTTTTTAAAACTACTAAACTCGTCAATGACTACCATATCGAAGGGCCAAGCATTTCGATAGTAATCGACCAACCAAGGAATATTTTCACGATTGATCACATAGATATCTGCAGGTGTGTTTAATGCTCTGATTCTTTTTGCTTGGGATCCTAACACCGTTGAAAACCGCAACAATTGCAAATGATCCCACTTTTTTGCCTCTCTCACCCAGGTGCTTTCGGCTACTTTTTTCGGGGCGATCACCAAAACTTTATTTACAGCAAATCGGTTATATTTTAAGTCGTTGATTGCAGTTAAAGTGATGACAGTCTTACCTCAACCCAAGCCCATATCCAAAAACAGCCCTAAAGCCGGGGAAGTGATTAGCCGGTTGATGCAATATTTCTGATAGCTGTGTGGAATGAACTTCATTCGGCACCACCACCTTTCCCAAAAGATGTTCCGTACATAAACCAACCGTATTTTGCATGCCATTCGGCATGTTCTTTTTGTGATGGGAATATCATCAAGTTTTCAGGATTGTTATTCCTTATATTTCCATCTATATGATGTACGACTTCACCCGGAAGTAATTTACGTCCTAATTTTTGTTCTGCAACTATTCTGTGCGTATGTCTTCCGTAAGTCTTCTCATACGACTTCCCCTCGCCCGTACCAAGTCTTGATTCTCTTAACTTTTTACGGATCTCAGGTGTCATTCGGTGAGGATTTAGCTCCTCGTTCATCGTCTTCATGTTGCATTGTGGGCTGCAAAAGCTTCTTTCACTAGCTTTCGAAGGAGGCTTATTAACCGGTTTACCGCACCGAAAGCAATATGTTTTAATTCGATTCCGCGCTTTAAATTTGTGATAACATTCCCTTGTACAAAAATTCCTTTCTTTAACTCTGCTAGGTCTCACTGAAAATTCTTTTCCGCACCATGTGCAAACAACTTTCATTTGCTCTCACTTACCTCCGCAATAAATTCATCTACACCTTGCTTGCTGTCTATCACTCGCACATCACATCCGAAAGAAGCAATGGCTTTCATTTGTTTCACTTGCAGAGGTCTGGGCTTTTTGCCGGGTGCTTTCAACTCAACAAAATAGATTTTATTGTTCGGGAAGATCACTAATCGATCTGGCACACCATCATTTCCAGGCGACTCGAATTTATAAGCTTTCCCGCCTGCTTTTTTTACCTGGTCACGAAGATATATTTCAATCTCTTTTTCTCGCATATTTCAAACCTCCTCCGGGAAAGGGACTCCTTGTAGTTTTGCACGATAAAGTTCCATCACGTAATTAAGTTCACCGCATAGACGTGGCAAAGTTTTAATTCCTTGTTTTCTATAGACAATAGTTTTCGGAGATTTTTTCCACACATAAACTGAGAATGGTTTACGCTTTTCATCACATCCAGATATTTCAATATCGTACTCTCCTAAATCCCGGTAGACGCAATCTTCGCCGTCAATATTTTTAACCGTATACTCTTTTCCAAGCACTTTTAACACTTCTTGTATGTTTCTGTTCATAGTTCAAACCTCACTTTTTTTTATAGAACCGTTTGTAACGTTGTTACCTTTCTATCTCGCGCGTATAGAGTATATTTCATTTAGGCGTATTAGGCTGTTAATATTACTTCCTAATCTCTCTAATCTCTCTATTTTTTTTATTTATATAGTTATAAAGGTTACAAAGGTTACATATAGTAATAATAAGTATATAAATATTGATATATAAGGATTTTTAAGCGTAACCTTTAATGTAACCTTGTATGTAACTTTGAAAAAGAAAGTTACAATTTCCAATTTTTACAAGGTTACAAAGTTACAAGGTTACGAGAAAGGTTTCACCGAAAGTTACGCGCGTATGCAACCTCCTTTTACTACTCCGTATGGTCCGTATCGTAAAGCTCCGGGGTGCTTTTTCCATCCCGGTATGCGCTCCAAAATGGCATTGATGCGGACAACCTCTGATCGTTTGAGATATTTCAAGTCTCCGTTAAATAATTCGTACCATACTTCTTGTGCGCAAATACGGTCGCGTTTAATCCAATCGTCGCCTGGCTCTGTCCGGCCAAACTCACCATTCCAAAACAGTCTCCTGTTTTCTTTCGACAACTCATACCAATTGGGAGGAACTAATCTGTCAACAAAATCACGTATTTCTCCTTCCCAGGCATCGGATGATCGGTGTTCTTCTTGTTGACGTTTTGCCTCTTCCAGCAAGTCGTCTTTTAGTATTAAAGACTCACCAAGCCGCCAATACATCACTGCTTCTGCCCACAGCTGATCTACCTCGCTCGGTAAATCAGTGAAAACATCTTTGATCGGAGGCTGTTTAGCGGTGTCAATCGGCCAAAACCGGCGGTCCACCGTTTCGTCCTGCAAAAACCCGTGAACGTTCGTTGTTCCAAAGAACACACATTGCCTTGGGAATTTCTCTGTTTTTCGCGCATAAGCTGGCCGATAGTTATCCACTCGCCGGCTTAAAAAACCTTTCATGACTTCTCTATCTGTCCTGTTATATGCACTCATCTCCCCAATTTCAATTAGCCAGTTGCCTTGTAGAAGCTCTGCTGCTTCTTTTCCATCAAACGTTTTTAAGTCATCGGAAAACCAATCTTTTGCCATAGTGGAAATGAGAGTCGATTTTCCTTGCCCCTGGTCTCCAACAAGAACGACCATTGTGTCAAATTTGATGCCAGGCGTCATCACTCTTGCCACGGCAGCGACAAAAGATTTACGCGTCACAGCTCTGACATATGGGGAATCTAAAGCCCCAAGATAATCAATGAATAAACGATCAAGACGGTGAACGCCGTCCCACTCAAGAGATTGAAGATACTCTTTCACTGGGTTAAAACGGTTTTTTGCGGCACATTGATTCAAGGCTGCATTCACCTTGTTTTCGCTCCAAAAACCGAGAACACGCTCAAGATACACAAGAAGACCATAGTCGTCTTTGTTAGTCCATTGAAAAATTCCTGTTTCCTTTTCCCTTGGCGACCATGGTAACGGACCAACCCCCACAATAATGTTGGAGAACTCATCTAATTTAATCTTTCCTTTCAAATTCGGATCGTTTTCCAAAACCGTTAAGATGTTCATACTGTTTTTTACGGGTTTACCGGTATTTGGGCTAATCTCAAGCATAGTAATCCAATTCAAATCATCTTTTGA